>NZ_JBQCMF010000005.1:0-227384 GCF_051965295.1 Arthrobacter sp. SAFR-023
TGGACCAGCGAAGCGGCACAGTTACCCACGCCGACGATAGCTACACGAATCGGATTTGAAGACACGGAACTCCTTTGAGAACAAACTTCATGTGCCCTGCGCGTCTGTACCTTGTTGTACGACGGCGTCTGACGGGCACCGCGCCACGCGGCGCGCTTATCAGTCTAACCAAACGCCGCCGGGGCCGGCTTTGTTCCCGCCGGCCCCGGCAGCTTGATTACGTGCCGCTTTGTTGACGTGCGGAATCAGACCCGCTGCGCCCAGAGGTTAATGTCGGATTCGACGGCGAACTCGTCGATCGCGGTCAGCTCCTCGCCGCTGAACTCAAGGTTGGTGATCGCGGCCAGGCTGTCCTCGAGCTGCCTGACGCTGGAGGCACCGATGAGCGCTGAGGTCACCGGGGAACCCTTGGGCTGGTCGCGCAGGATCCAGGCGATGGCCATCTGCGCCAGCGACTGTCCGCGGCCGGCGGCGATGGCGTTCAGCCCCCGGACCCTGTCCAGCTTGTCCTCGGTCAACGAGGATCCGGACAGGAACCTGGCCTTGGCGGCGCGGGAGTCGGCCGGGACGCCGTTGAGGTAGCGGTCGGTCAGCAGGCCCTGGGCCAGCGGGGAGAACGCGATGGAACCGGCGCCCACCTGGTCCAGCGCCTCGTAAAGGTTCGGCGCGCCGTTCTCGGTCCATCGGTTGAGCATCGAGTAGCTGGGCTGGTGGATGAGGAGCGGGGTGCCGAGCTCCTTCAGGATGCGGGCAGCCTCAAGCGTCTGCTCCGGGGTGTAGGAGGAGATGCCCGCGTACAGCGCTTTGCCCGAACGGACGGCGTAATCCAGCGCGCCCATGGTCTCCTCCAGCGGCGTCTCCGGGTCCGGGCGGTGGCTGTAGAAGATGTCCACGTAGTCCAGCCCCATCCGCTGCAGCGACTGGTCCAGGCTGGAGATCAGGTACTTCCGGGAGCCCCACTCGCCGTACGGGCCGGGCCACATGTAGTAACCGGCCTTGGTGGAGATGACCAGCTCGTCACGGTAAGGCTTGAAGTCGTCCTGCAGGTGCCGGCCGAAGTTGGTCTCCGCGGAGCCGTCCGGCGGGCCGTAGTTGTTGGCGAGATCGAAGTGGTTGACGCCGAGGTCGAAGGCGCGGCGCAGGATGGCGCGCTGTTCGTCGAAGCGCTTGTCGTCGCCGAAGTTGTGCCACAGGCCCAGCGAGATGGCCGGCAGTTTCAGGCCGCTGCGTCCGACGCGGCGGTACGGCATGGTGTCATAGCGGGTGTCCGAGGCCACATAAGTCATACGTTCCATCCTGCCAGCCGCACCGAGGCTGCGGGGCTGGCGTCCACCATCCGGTCACCGGCGGTGGACGCCGCCCCAGCAGTTCACTCAGTCACTGACGACGGCGGCGCTCAGCGGGCCGAGCACCGCGCGCTCACCTTCCAGCCGGACAGCGTCGTCGGTGGCCAGCAGCAGGGCCGTCCCCGCACCCTCCAGGCTCAACGGCTGCTCCGAGAAGTTGAGCAGCACCTGTACGCCACCGCGCCGGAACCGCAGCCAGCGGGCGTCGTCGTCGAACTCCACCTGCGTGTCTTCAAAGCCCAGCTTGGTGAGGTCCGGCGTGGAGCGGCGCAGCGCGGTGAGCGAACGGTACAGCTCCAGCAGCCGGGCGTGGTCGCCTTCGCCGGCTTCCGCCCAGTCCAGCTTGGACCGGCGGAACGTCTCGGGATCCTGGGGATCGGGCACGACGGCGGGATCCCACCCCATGCGCTCGAACTCCTTGATCCGCCCTTCCGCGGTGGCCTTGCCGAGCTCCGGCTCCGGGTGGGAGGTGAAGAACTGCCACGGCGTGCTGGCCCCGTATTCCTCGCCCATGAACAGCATGGGCGTGAAGGGTCCCGTCAGGGTCAGCACGGCGGCGAGCGCCAGGCTCCCGTACGGCAGGGTCTGCGAGAGCCTGTCGCCGGTGGCGCGGTTGCCGATCTGGTCGTGGTTCTGCGAGCAAACCACCAGGGCGGCCGGGTGGACGGCGCCGAAATTGATCGGCCTGCCGTGGTGCCGTTCACGGAAGCTGGAGTAGCTGCCGTCGTGGAAGAAACCGTCCCGGAGCACCTTGGCGAGGGCACCCAGGGAGTCGAAGTCGCTGTAGTAGCCCGTGGTCTCACCGGTGACGTTGACGTGGACGGCATGGTGGAAGTCGTCGCTCCACTGCCCTTCCAGCCCGTACCCGTTGGCGTCCCGCGAATACAGCAACCGCGGGTTGTTGAGGTCGGATTCGGCAATAAGCGTCAGCGGCCGTCCCACCTCGGCGGAGATCTGGCTGGCCAGCGCCCCGAAGTCCTCAAGGATGTGGACTGCCCGTTCGTCCTTCAGGGCGTGGACGGCGTCGAGCCGCAGGCCGTCAACGCGGTAGTCGCGCAGCCACATGGCCAGGTTGTCCAGGATGAACCGGCGCACATGGTCGGAGCCGGACCCGTCCAGGTTGACGGAGTCGCCCCACGTGTTGCCCTCGCCCTGCTTGAGGTAGGGCCCGAACCGCGGCAGGTAGTTCCCGCTGGGGCCGAGGTGGTTGTAGACCACGTCCTGAATCACGCCGAGGCCCGCCGCGTGGGCCGCGTCGACGAACCGCTGGTACGCCTCCGGTCCGCCATAGGCCTCGTGGACGGCGAACCACTGCACGCCGTCATAGCCCCAGTTGTGCGTGCCATTGAACGCGTTCACGGGCAGCAGCTCGATGAAGTCCACGCCCAGGCCGGCGAGGTAGTCCAGCTTGCCGGCGGCCGCATCCAGCGTCCCTTCGGGCGTGAACGTCCCGAGGTGGAGCTCGTAGATGACCGCACCTTGCAGTTCCCGGCCCTGCCAGCCGTCCTCCTGCCAGGTGTGCTCCCCTGGGTCGAAAGTACGGGACAGTGCGTGGACGCCGTCTGGCTGGCGCCGGGTCCTGGGGTCCGGCAGCGGGGTTTCGTCGCCGTCCAGGAGGTACCCGTAGTCGACGTCACCGCCAGCGGGTGCGTCGGCGGCGGTCCACCAGCCCTCGTCCTCGGGTCCGGTGCCGGGCCGGCGCTGCATGGCGTAGCGCTCTCCGCCGGCCAGCAGCGTCACGGATCCGGCCTCAGGGGCCCAGACGTCGAAGCGCCCGGGACCCTGCACGGGCTTTGCGGCTTCGCGAGGGTAGGTTGCCTGGCCTGTCTGCGTCACGACTTTCCTCCTGTCTGCGTCACTTCTGTATCGGGCACCAGCAGAGCCACGGGGTAGGTCCGGAAGATGTCAGCGATCTTCACGGTCCCCGGTCCGAAGCCGGCGCCGGTCAGTTCGTCCTGCATGGCGGTCTCAAGTTCGACGGCGGTGTCCCGCCAGCCGCCGTCACGTTCCAGTCCGTAGGGCAGCCGGGTAGCGAGGGTCAATGCACCCGGCGCTCCCGGGGTGCCACGCTGGAACGCGAGCAGGTGCCCGGCGGCCGCCCCGTTCGCCTGCACCGGGCGGTAGCCGGTGAACAGCTCCGGCCGGTCCCGGCGCAGCCGCAGTGCACGCGAGGTCACCAGCAGCTTGGTCCGCTCATCTGTGAATGACGGGGGCAGGTCGCCGGCATCAAGCTGCTCCAGTGCGGCACGCCGGTCATCGAAGCTGAACGGACGCCGGTTGTCCGGGTCCGTCAGCGACCGGTCCCAGAACTCCGTGCCCTGGTACACGTCCGGGACGCCGGGCATGGTGAGCTGCACGAGCTTGGCCGAGAGGGAATTCGAGGCACCATGCGGCGCCAGGAGTTCCACGAGCGACTCAACATCCGCCCGGACCGCAGGATTGTCGAACGCGGCATCGACGGCGGCGGCCAGCTTCTCCTCGAACGCAGGATCCGGATCGGTCCAGTTGGTCGAGTTTCCGGCTTCGCGCGCGGCCTTCAGCGCGTAGGACTGCAGGCGCTCCCGGCTGGCGGGCCAGGCGCCGGCGATGGCCTGCCACAGCAGCGCGGACAGCGGGCCGTCAGGCAGCGGAGCCAGCTCGCGCAGCCGGTTCAGGGCCTTCTCCCATTCGCCGGCAACCTCGGAGATGACCGAGATCCGCGCCCGGGTGTCCTCGCTGCGTTTGGTGTCGTGCGTGCTGAGTGTGGTCATGGACAGCGGCAGCTCGGCCTGCCGGCGGGCCATTCTGGTGTGGAACTCGTCGGGCTCAACGGCGAACTCAGTGGGGTCGGCGCCCACTTCCGTGAGCGTGCCCAGGCGGTTGTAGCGGAAGAACGCGGTGTCCTCCACGCCCTTGGCCATGACCATTCCCGAGGTCTGCTGGAAGCGCCGGGCCAGTTCCAGGTCGGTGTCCAGCAGCAGCGGCTGCAAAGCCTGGATGGTCTGGTCGAGTTCCGGCCGCCGGCGCGCGGCAAGTTCGCACGCCTCCTTCAGGACCTCCGCACCCTCGGGCAGGTAGGTGCGGTAGACCGGAAACGCCGCGATGATTTCGGCGATCGCGTCGGCCGCGGCGTCGGCGGCAAGTCCGGCGTCGCTGGGAACGAGCCGGGCCAGCCGCAGGATCTCGGAGTGGAGGATGCCGTCGGTGATCCGGCGCTTGGTCCCCCGGATCATGTCCTCGTAGTCGGCAGGCTCGCCGCCGCGCAGCGAGGCATCCAGCCGGTCCAGAGCTTCCTGGCCGCTAGGGTCCACGAGAACCCGGTCGACGTCGGCGAGGGCGTCGTAGCCCGTGGTGCCCTCGCATTCGAAGCTGGCAGGCAGCTGCTCCCCCGGCTCGAGGATCTTTTCGACCAGCAGGTACGCGCCGCCGGTGGCTTCCCGGAGCCGCTTCAGGTACCCCTCGGGGTCGGCAAGGCCGTCCGGGTGGTCGATCCGGAGTCCGTCCGCGAGCCCCTCACGGAACCAGCGCACCACCTCCTGGTGCGCCTCGTCGAAGACGGCGGGGATCTCCACACGGACACCGGCGAGCGTGTTCACCGCGAAGAAGCGGCGGTAGTTCAGCTCGTTGTCCGCGCGCCTCCAGCCCATCAGTTCGTAGTGCTGCCGGGCGTGGACGTCACGCGGAGAGTCACCTTCGGTGTAGCTGCCGTCGGCCAGCGGGAAGCGGTGGTCGTAGTACCGGAGCTCCCCGTCCTTGATTTCCAGCTGGTCCAAGTCATCTTCGCTGCCGAGGATCGGGACGCGAATGCGTCCTCCGCCAAGGTCCCAGTCGACGTCGAACGCTTCCGCGTACGGGGACTGGCGCCCCTCCTTGAGCAGCGACCACCACCAGGGGTTTTGCACCGGCGTGGCGACGCCGACGTGGTTGGGCACGATGTCGATCAGCACGCCCATGCCGGCGGCGCGGGCCGCCTTGGAAACGGCCGCCAGCCCCTCCGGGCCGCCCCGTTCGGGGTCGACGGCGGAGGGGTCGGTGACGTCGTACCCGTGGTCGGAGCCCTGTTCGGCGGTCAGGACGGGAGAGAGGTAGACCCAGTCGACGCCGAGCGAGTGCAGGTACGGCACGGTTTCGGCGGCGTCGAACAGTGTGAATCCCTGCCGGATCTGCAGCCGGTACGTGGAGACTGGCGTTCTCATGCGTCCTCCCCTGCGGGCTTGACCGCCTTCAGGTGGCCGTCCCGCCGGCCGGCAGGCTTCCGCGCCGGCTTCTCCCCCGGCTGTTCCTCCGCGGCCTTCGCAGGCTCAGCAGCCGGCTCGGCGGCCGGTGCAACCGCAGGCTCCGCTACAGGCTCGGCAGCCGGCTCGGCGGCCGGTTCGGCCGCAGACTCTGCCGCAGGCTCAGCAGCCTGATCAGCGGGCTGCTTCGTCTTGGCCGGATCCGGGACCGCAGGCGCGGTGAGCGCCGCGGTCTCTGCGGTGGCGGTCTGCGTCAGTGCTGCCAGCGAGGCCGCCACGGAGTGGTCGGGTTCCTCTTCAGGCGCACTGTGGGCGCGGAGTACCACCAGGGACTTGGCGGCCACGGACAGCAGGCTGCCGGCGTTGGCCGGCTCAGAATCCGCGCCTTCACCCGCGGTGTCAATGATGACGTCCCAGGCCGGTGCGTATTCGTCCGGCGGCAGCTTGAACTCAACGTCGCCGTCGTGGGCGTTGAAGTACAGCAGGAAGTTCACGTCCGTGATCCGGCGGCCGCGGTCATCGTGGCCCTGGATGCCGTCGCCGTTGAGGAACATGCCCACCGAACGGCCGAAGCCGCTGTCCCAGTCCTCCGGGGACATGACGTTGCCGTCCGGATCGAGCCATACGATGTCCGGCAACCGCTCGCCTTCGCCGCGCCGGACGGGCCGGCCGTCGAAGAAGCGGCTGCGCCGGAATGTGGGGTGCTTGGCGCGCAGCGAGTTGACCGCCGCGGTGAACTCGATGAGGGGCTGGTCCACGCTGTCCCAGTTGACCCAGGTCAGCTCCGAGTCCTGGCAGTACCCGTTGTTGTTGCCCTGCTGGGTGCGGCCCATCTCGTCGCCGTGCAGGATCATGGGCACGCCCTGTGAGAGCAGCATGGTGGCGATGAAGTTGCGCTGCTGCCGCGCCCTCAGTGCCAGGACCTTGGGATCGTCTGACGGGCCCTCGGCTCCGCAGTTCCAGGAGCGGTTGTGCGACTCGCCGTCCTTGTTGTCCTCGCCGTTGGCGTCGTTGTGCTTCTCGTTGTACGACACCAGGTCCCGCAGCGTGAAGCCGTCGTGCGCGGTGACGAAGTTGATGGACGCCACCGGGCGGCGGCCGGAGTGCTCGTAGAGGTCGGCCGAGCCGGTGATGCGCGAGGCGAACTCGCCGAGCGTGGCAGGTTCGCCGCGCCAGAAGTCGCGCACGGTGTCGCGGTACTTGCCGTTCCACTCCGTCCACTGCGGAGGGAAGTTGCCCACCTGGTAGCCGCCGGGCCCGACGTCCCACGGCTCGGCGATGAGCTTGACCTGGGACACCACCGGGTCCTGCTGGATGAGTTCGAAGAACGTGGAGAGCCGGTCGACGTCGTAAAATTCACGGGCCAAAGCGGCGGCGAGGTCAAAGCGGAACCCGTCCACGTGCATTTCGGTGACCCAGTAACGCAGCGAGTCCATCAGCAGCTGCAGGGAGTGCGGCTGGCGGACGTTCAGGGTGTTGCCGGTGCCCGTGTAGTCCATGTAGTACTGCTTGTCGTCCTCCACCAGGCGGTAGTAGGCCTCGTTGTCGATACCCTTGAAGCTCAGGGTGGGCCCGAGGTGGTTGCCTTCGGCGGTGTGGTTGTAGACGACGTCGAGGATGACCTCAATGCCTGCCCGGTGCAGCGAACGGACCATCGCCTTGAAGTCCTGCACCTGCTGGCCGGTGTCCCCGGTGGAGCTGTAGGTGTTCTGCGGCGCGAAGAAGCCAATGGTGTTGTAGCCCCAGTAGTTGCTCAGGCCCTTCTCCTGCAGCGTCCCGTCATTGACGAACTGATGCACGGGCATGAGCTCGATCGCGGTGACGCCCAGCTTCTGCAGGTGGGAGATCACGGCGGGGTGTGCCACGCCGGCATACGTGCCGCGCTGCTCCTCCGGAATCTCCGGGTGCAGCTCGGTGAGCCCCCGGACGTGCGCCTCGTAGATCACCGACTTGTGGTACGGGATGCGCAGGTTCTGGTCGTTGTCCCAGTCGAAGAACGGGTTGATGACCACGCCCATCATCATGTGCGGCGCGGAATCGGCGTCGTTCTTGGATGCGGGGTCGCCCAAGTTGTACGAGAACAGGGCCGGGTCCCAGTCGATCTGGCCGGCGACTGCCTTGGCGTACGGGTCAAGGAGCAGCTTGTTGGCGTTGAAGCGCTGGCCGTTGTCGGGGTCGTAAGGACCGTGGACGCGGTAGCCGTACTTCTGCCCGGGCTGGATCTGCGGCAAGTAGCAGTGCCACACATAGCCGTCGACTTCGCGGAGGGTGACGCGGGTTTCGGTCCCCTCCTCGTCGAAGAGGCAGAGCTCAACCTTCTCCGCGTGCTCGCTGAACAATGCGAAGTTGGTTCCGGTGCCGTCAAACGTGGCTCCCAGCGGGTAAGCCGATCCGGGCCAGATTTCCATTCGTGCTCCTATACCTCGTCCAACACTGCGTCCGGCAGGTCTTCACGCACGACCTGCACGGAACTTGGTCTTACCGTAACTGGTGGGTATGACTATTACGTGACCCACCGTTAATTACTAAGCGTGCTGACTTTACCCCATATTTCGGGTAGGGCGTCGCAAATCCGCCCCGCCGTCAGCGGGCCGCCGGCTGCAGCCGCCGCTCCGGCCAGGCCGTGCAGGCTCGCCCCCATGGCGGCAATGGCCGCCCAGCGTTCGTCCGGATCGATGCCCATGCCCCGGAAGCGCCCGACGTCGGACCCCACCTGGGCGAGCAGCGCACCGATGATTCCAGCCAGCACGTCACCGCTTCCGGCGGTGGCCAGCCAGGGCGTCCCTTCGGACTGGCTGTAGAAATCCTGGTACGGCGACGCCACGAGCGTGCTGGCGCCCTTCAGGAGAACGGTGGCCTCGGTCAGGCCTGCGGCGCGGCGCACGGCAGAGAGGGTGGAGGCCTCGACGGCCTCGCGGTCCAGTTCGGCGCCGAGGCGCTGCAGCAGGGTGGCCAGTTCCCCGGCGTGCGGCGTCAGCACCACCTGCGGGGCCAGCACGTCAGGCAGCACGGGCAGGGCGCCCGCGTCGGCCACGGTGGGCAGGCCGGAGTCGACGGCGTCACGGACGCGCTGCAGCTCTTCCTCGTCCTTGCCGTCCATCCCGGACCCGACGAGCCACGCCTGGACGTGCGTCTCCGCCACGGTGCCGGTACTGCAGACCACCTCGGGGCAGCTGTGGCGGACGAGGTCCGCGACCTCCGGCGGCCCGATGTAGCGGACCATCCCGACGCCGGCGGCAAGCGCCCCGCGGCAGGCGAGCACGGCGGCGCCGGGGTAGGCCGGGGATCCCGCCACCACGCCGAGGACTCCGCGCGAATACTTGTGGGCGCGCCTCGCGGGGCGAGGGAGCAGGACGGCCAGGTCTGCGGCCTCAAGGCGGCGCAGGGCGGGCCACGGGAGCGAATCCTCGATGCCGATCGGGACCACCACCACCCGGCCGGCGAAGTCCGCCCCGGGGTCCGACAGCAAACCGGCTTTGGCCCCGCCGAAGGTGACGGTGATGTCAGCGGCCAGCACGGGGCCGGCGGCCTCGCCTGTGTCCGCATCCACGCCGCTGGGCACGTCACAGGCCACAACGAGGCCTCGGGTGCCGCCGGAAAGCTGGGACACGAGTTCCGCCGTTGCTCCCCGGAGTCCGCCCTGGGCACCGGTTCCGAGCAGCGCGTCAATAACGACGTCGGCCCTGCCGGCCAGCGCTGCCATCTCGCCGGCGTTCCCGTCAGTCAGCGCCAGCACCCGGCCGCCGGCGCGCCGAAAGGCCGCCAGGCCGTCGGGGTGGGCCGTGGCGGAGGCGAGCACCGCCGTCGTCCGCATTCCCCGTCCGGCGAGGTGCGCGGCGGCGAACAGTCCGTCGCCGCCGTTGTTGCCCTTGCCGGCCAGGACAACAATGCTGGACCCGTACAGGCGGCGTCCGCGGCTGCGCAGCTCCTCGATGGCAGCATTGGCCATGCCGCGGGCTGCCCGCTGCATGAGAACAGCGCCCATACCTGAATCCAGCAGGGGCTTTTCAGCCTCCCTGATCTGGGTTCCGGTATAGGCGCTGATCATCTTGGTAAGTCGGTCCGGGGTCAGCCCTCGGCCAGGACGGTGGCCGTGGCGATGCCGCCGTCGTGGCTCATGGACAGGTGCCACCGCTTGACGCCCTTGGCCTCGGCCACGGCGAGCACCGTTCCCTTGACCTGGACGGTGGGGCCGTTCTGGTCCAGCCCGATCCAACAGTCCTGCCAGTTCATGCCGGCCGGCGCGCCCAGGACCTTGGCCACGGCCTCCTTGGCGGCAAATCGCGCCGCCAAGGACCGGGTGTTCAGTTCCCGTTCGGCTGGCACGAACAGCCGGTCCCGAAGCCCGGGGGTGCGCTCCAGCTGCCGTCCGAAGCGCTCGATGTCCACTACGTCTACGCCGATGCCAACAATCATGGGCTTACTCTACTGTGACGCTCTTGGCCAGGTTGCGCGGCTGGTCCACGTCGTATCCCTTGCCGGCGGCAAGTTCGCACGCGAAGATCTGCAGCGGAACGGTGGTCAGCAGCGGCATCAGCAGGGTCGGGGTTTCCGGGACGTAGAAAACGTGCTCGGCGTAATCCCGGACCGCTTCGTCGCCTTCCTCGGCGATCACCAGGGTGCGGGCACCGCGGGCCCGGATCTCCTGGATGTTGGAGACCACCTTCGCATGGAGCGAGTTGCGCCCGCGCGGGGACGGGACCACCACGAACACCGGCTGGCCCTCGTCGATCAGCGCGATCGGGCCGTGCTTGAGCTCACCGGCGGCGAAGCCCTCGGCGTGGATGTACGCGATTTCCTTCAGCTTCAAAGCACCCTCCAAAGCGACCGGGTAGCCCACGTGGCGGCCCAGGAACAGCACGGACTTCTCGTCCTTCATGCTCCGGGCCAGCTCGCGCAGTTCCTCGGCGGAGTCCAGGATCTGCTGGATCTTCGCCGGGATCTTGCCCAGGTCAGCCAGCACATCCTTGACCTGCCCGGAGAAGATGTTCCCGCGCAGCTGCGCCAGGTACAGGCCTAGCAGGTACGCCGCGGTGATCTGGGCCAGGAACGCCTTGGTGGAGGCCACCGCGATCTCCGGACCGGCGTGCGTGTACAGCACCGCGTCGGATTCCCGCGGAATGGTCGAGCCGTTGGTGTTGCAGATCGACACCGTCTTGGCGCCCTGCTCCCGGGCGTAGCGGACGGCCATCAGCGTGTCCATCGTCTCGCCGGACTGGCTGATGGAGACCACCAGGGTGTTCTCGGTGACGATCGGGTCCCGGTAACGGAACTCGTGCGCGAGCTCCACCTCGGTGGGGATCCGGCACCAGTTCTCGATCGCGTACTTGGCCACCAGGCCCGCGTACGCGGCCGTGCCGCAGGCCAGCACGATGATCTTGTCGACCTTCTTCAACAGCTCCGGATCAATCCGCAGCTCATCCAGGGTCAGCCGGCCGTTCGCATCCGAGCGTCCCAGCAGCGTCTGGGCCACGGCGTCGGGCTGGTCATGGATTTCCTTCTCCATGAACGAGGCGAAGCCGCCCTTCTCAGCAGAGGCCGGGTCCCAGTCAACGTGGTACTCCTTGCCCTCTGCCGGGGCGCCGAAGAAGTCGGTGATCTCCACCGTGTCAGCGGTGATCGTCACGATCTGGTCCTGGCCCAGCTCCACCGCACGCCGGGTGTAATCAATGAACCCGGACACGTCCGAACCCAGGAAGTTCTCACCCTCGCCCAGGCCCACCACCAGCGGGGAGTTCCGCCGCGCAGCCACGACGACCTCAGGCTGGTCGGCGTGCACCGCAAGGAGCGTGAACGCACCCTCGAGCCGCTGGCAGGCCAGCTCCATCGCCCGGGTCAGGCCGCCATCGGAGACGTCCCCGCCCAGCTTGTTCCGGAAAATGTCGCCCAGCAACGCCGCGGCCACCTCGGTGTCCGTCTCCGACGCGAAGACAACACCCTTGGCCAGCAGCTCCTGCTTCAGCTCAGCAAAGTTTTCAATGATGCCGTTGTGGATCACCGCGAGCTTCCCGCCATCAGACAGATGCGGGTGCGCGTTCTGATCCGTCGGGCCACCATGCGTGGCCCACCGCGTGTGCCCGATGCCGGTCAGCGACCCCGGCAACGGCCGCTCCTCCAGCTCAGCCAGCAGGTTGCTCAGCTTCCCGGACTTCTTCCGCGAGGAAATCTCCCCGTCAGCCACGACAGCGACACCGGCCGAGTCATAGCCCCGGTACTCCAGGCGGCGCAGCCCCTCAAGAACAACATCCAACGCACCGTGCCCGGCATCAGCCCGGCCCGACGTACGGCCTACATAACCCACGATTCCACACATGGGTATAAGCCTAACCGGCTTTGGAGTGAACCAACGTCCGATGACACCCCCGGGCGTGCTCCGGCAAAACAACGTTCTGGCCCTGCCCACAGGACGCCCATGGCCCCGGCGAGCCCTTCATCAGGGGCTTTACGGCAAGGTGCATTTCGCTCTCGGCGCCGGGCGGGGCAGAATCTCTAAGGTGACTTTGCAACGCAACGAAGCGAACGGAGAGGGTGTTTCCCCGTTCGTGGAGCTGGACCGGCAGACCTGGTCCCGGCTTTCGGCCCAGATGGAGCAGCCCCTTAATGAAGAGGACGTGCTGCGCCTCCGCGGCCTCGGTGACCCCTTGGACATCAGCGAGGTGCGCGAGGTCTACCTCCCACTGTCACGGCTGTTGCACCTCTATGTGGAGGCGGCCGGGCAGCTGCATGCGGCCACCACCACATTCCTGGGTGAGCGGACCGAACGCACCCCGTTTGTTATCGGCGTCGCCGGGTCCGTTGCCGTGGGCAAGTCCACCATCGCCCGTGTTCTTCGCGAGATGTTGCGGCGCTGGCCGGGCACGCCGAACGTGGAGCTCATCACCACAGACGGCTTCCTTTATCCGTTGGCCGAGCTCAAGCGCCGCCAGCTGCTCGACCGCAAGGGTTTCCCGGAGTCCTATGACCGCCGGGCGCTGCTGCGCTTCGTGAGCGAAATCAAGGGCGGCGCCGAGGAAGTGCGGGCACCCTGGTACTCGCACGTCACCTATGACATCGTCCCCGGCAAGGAAGTGGTGGTCCGGCGTCCGGACGTCCTCATTGTCGAGGGCCTGAACGTGCTGGCACCCGCCCGGCCCCGGCACGACGGCCGCCAGGGGCTCGCGCTGAGCGACTTCTTCGACTTCTCTATCTATGTGGATGCCAAGACGTCATATATCGAGGAATGGTACGTGGACCGCTTTCGCAAACTCCGTACCACCGCCTTCGCGCAGCCGGAGTCCTACTTCCACCGCTACGCCACGCTTTCCGACTCCGAGGCCGAGGAGACGGCCCGCGGCATCTGGAAGCGCATCAACGAACCCAATCTGGAAGAGAACGTGCTGCCCACCCGGGGACGGGCCCAGCTGGTGCTCACCAAGGAAGCGGACCATTCCGTGCGCCGGATGCTGCTGAGAAAGGTCTAGCACGCATGTGCTACAACTGCGCTTCCGAGCCCTCTGCCGAGGCCCGGCCCGGGGATCGGCCCAGCCGCCGCGCGGTGGCGCGGCTGCTGATGGCGGGTGCCGGCCTGTCTGCCCTGGCGGCCTGCACTCCTGCCCCTGCGCCGGAAGCCTCGGGGACCATTTCGGCTTCGGGCACCGCGTCCCCAGCCGCTTCAGGCGAAGCCTCTCCGGTCCCGTCCGGGTCCGGTTCCGCCTCCACCGGCGCCTCGGCAAGGACCAGCGCGGCCGCCTCCCCCACAGGCCCCGCTTCAGCCGCGCCCCCAGCCAGCGCATCGGCCGCCACGCCGTCAGCAACCGCACCAACCACGACGGCGGCGGCAGCCCCGCCGTCGGCCGCCTCCCGCCTGCCCAAGCAGTACTCGCTCACGGCGCCCGCCAGCCCCTGGGTGATCGTCAACAAGCACCGCCCGCTCAAGCCGGCCAACTACGTCCCGGCCGATCTGGTCCAGCCCCGCGTCGCCCTCGCTGTCACCGGCGAGGCGGCACAGCTGAACCGCACGACGGCGGCTGCCGCAGAAAAAATGTTCGCCGCCGCGGCGGCGGACGGCGTGACAATGACCCTGGCGAGCGGCTACCGCTCCTACGCGACGCAAGTCGTCACGTACAACGGCTGGGTTAGCTCCGAGGGGCGGGCGGCGGCGGACACCGCCTCGGCACGGCCGGGCTATTCGGAGCACCAGACAGGCTGGGCGTTCGACATCGGCGATGGCGGCGGCGCCTGCAGCTTCCAGCCGTGCTTTGCTGAGCAGCCGGCCGCCGTCTGGGCCAAGGCCAACGCGCACCGCTTCGGCTTCGTGGTGCGATACCCGTTTATGCAGCACACCATCACCGGGTACTTCTACGAATCGTGGCACCTGCGGTACGTCGGTGTAGATGCGGCCACGGACATGCGGAAACGCGGCATCGCCACCTTGGAGCAGTATTTCGGCCTGGAGGCCGCCCCCGGCTACCGCTGACGCCGCTGCCGCCGGCACCTGTGCTCTACGGGCCGGTCCCTGTCCCGTCAACCTGGTGCGGTAGTTTGGTTGGCATGCTTAGTGGATTTAAGAAGTTCATTCTCAAGGGAAACGTCATCGATCTGGCCGTGGCGGTGGTCATCGGATCGGCGTTCAGCGCCGTGGTGGATGCGCTGGTCAAGAGCGTGCTGATGCCGCTGATCTCGGTGCTGGTCGGCGAGCCGAACTTCGACGATTTCCTTGCGTTCGGCGACGTGCGGTTCGGCGTGTTGCTCACCGCGGTAGTCAACTTCCTGCTGGTTGCCTCCGCGCTCTACTTCGTCATCGTCGCCCCGATGAACCGGCTGATCGAACACCGCAACCGCAAGCTGGGCATCGGGCAGGACGCGAAGAAGGAGGCTGCCGAGGATCCGCAGATTGCCCTGCTCAAGGAGATCCGCGACGCCCTGCAGGCCCAGAACCAGGCCGCGAAGTAGCGCGGCCGCCGCGCCAGGCGCAACGAAAAAAGCAGCCCGTCTCCGTCAGGGAGGCGGGCTGCTTTTTGCATTTTGAGGCGAGGCGGAACCTAGTCGCCGACCAGTTCGAGGGCTAGCTGGGTCTTCACAACCTGGGCGAGGCGCTCGGCGATGACCTGGGCGGTCTGCTGATCGCCGGCCTCCACCATGACGCGCACCACTGGCTCCGTGCCGGAGGGGCGCAGGAGCACCCGGCCAGTGTCGCCCAGCTCGACTTCGGCTGCCGCCACGGCTGCAGCCAAGGTTGCGTCGCCGCTGACCCGGCTCCGGTCCACGTCCTTCACGTTGATGAGGACCTGGGGCAGTTTGGTCATGACCGTCGCGAGTTCCTTGAGCGGGCGGCCGGTCAGGGCCACCTGCGCGGCCAGCTGCAGGCCGGTCAGCACGCCGTCGCCAGTGGTGGCGTAGTCGGCGAGGATCACGTGGCCGGACTGTTCGCCACCCAGGTTGTAGCCGCCGTCGCGCATTTGCTCCAGCACGTACCTATCCCCCACGCCCGTCTCGCGGATGGCGATGCCAGCGTCGCGGAGGGCGATCTTGAGGCCGAGGTTACTCATTACGGTGGCTACGAGGACATCGTCCTTGAGCTTGCCGGACTTCTTCAGTGCGACGGCGAGGATGGCCATGATCTGGTCACCGTCCACCTCGTTGCCTTCGTGGTCCACGGCCAGGCAGCGGTCGGCGTCGCCGTCGTGAGCGATGCCGAGGTCGGCGCCGTGCTCCACCACGGCGGCCTTAAGCGGGCCGAGGTGCGTGGAGCCTACGCCTTCGTTGATGTTCAGGCCGTCCGGTTCGGCGCCAATGACAATCACGTCAGCGCCGGCATCCTTGAAGACCTGGGGGGAACAGCCGCTGGCGGCACCGTGCGCACAGTCCAGGACCACTTTGATGCCGTTGAGGTTGTGCGGGAGGGTTCCCAAGAGGTGGACGATGTACCGGTCCTCGGCGTCGGAGAAACGCTGGATGCGGCCCACCTCTCCGCCCACCGGGCGGAAAGGCTCCTTGCCCATCTGGACCTCGATGGCATCCTCCACCTCATCGGGGAGCTTCTGGCCGCCGCGGGCGAAGAACTTGATCCCGTTGTCGGGAGCCGGGTTGTGCGAGGCGGAGATCATGACGCCGAAGTCAGCCTTCAGGTCCGCAACCAGGTAGGCGGCGGCAGGCGTGGGCAGGACACCGGCGTCGTAGACGTCGATGCCGGAGCTGGAAAGCCCCGCCTCAACGGCCGCGGCGATGAACTCGCCGCTTGCACGGGGATCCCTTGCCACTACGGCGCGCGGCCGTGCACCTTCGCTGGTGCGTTCATGGCCAAGCACGACGGCGGCGGCCTGGGCCAGCTGCAATGCGAGCTCGGCTGTCAGCAGGCCATTCGCCAGGCCACGGACACCGTCTGTTCCAAATAATGTAGACATCGCGTCCAAGTTTAGACGATTCAGGCGCCTGCCCCTGCCTTGAACCCGCCTTGGACGGCGTCATCTGGCAGCGCCGGGGACGTTTTGCCTGCTCGCCGTGGACCATGTCCCGTAACTCTGGTTAACGGCAGAAGCCCGCCCCGCCACATGGCGGAACGGGCTTCTGATCGGGGCGGAACGCCCCGGCAAGCGGATTTAGCGCTTGGAGTACTGCTGAGCCTTGCGTGCCTTCTTGAGACCGGCCTTCTTACGCTCGATGACGCGGGCGTCACGGGTGAGGTAGCCGGCCTTCTTCAGGGTGGCGCGGTTGTTCTCGACGTCGATCTCGTTCAGCGAACGGGCGATGCCGAGGCGCAGTGCACCGGCCTGGCCGGAGGGGCCACCGCCGTGGATGCGGGCAATGACGTCGTAGGCGCCTTCGAGATCCAGGATCTTGAAGGGCTCGTTGACGTCCTGCTGGTGCAGCTTGTTCGGGAAGTAGTTATCCAGCTCGCGGCCGTTGATGGTCCACTTGCCGGAGCCGGGCACAACGCGAACGCGTGCAACGGCTTCCTTGCGGCGGCCAACAGCTGCGCCGGCAACGGTCAGTGCCGGGCGCTCCTTCTTCGGGGCGGCTTCGGTAGCGCCGCTTTCCGAGGTGTAGCTGGTCAGGTTTTCCTCAGCCTCAACGGCTTCGGTGGTCAGTTCATCGTTCTGAGCCACGGTTCTCCTTGTAGATAAAAGTGTTGGTGGCCAGGACTACTGGGCGACCTGGGTGATTTCGAAAGTCTTGGGCTGCTGGGCTGCGTGGGGGTGCTCGGCGCCACGGTAGACCTTCAGCTTGCTCAGCTGCTGGGCAGCGAGGGAGTTCTTCGGGAGCATGCCCTTGATGGCCTTCTCAACGGCGCGGACCGGGTTGGACTCCAGGAGTTCCGCGTAGTTGACGGAGGTCAGGCCGCCCGGGTAACCGGAGTGGCGGTATGCGCGCTTCTGCTCCAGCTTGGCGCCGGTGAGGGCAACCTTTTCAGCGTTGATGATGATGACGAAGTCGCCCATGTCCATGTGGGACGCAAAGGTCGGCTTGTGCTTTCCGCGCAGCAGTGTTGCGGTCTGGCTGGCAAGACGACCCAGGACAACGTCGGTGGCGTCAATGACGTGCCACTGGCGGTTGATATCGCCGGGCTTCGGGGTGTACGTACGCACGGTGTTTGCCTCGTTCTTGTTCTGGCGTTCTTGTTTTAGGCGTCACACGGGGTGCGCCTACTATCTATGCGCGACCGGAACAGAGGTGAGGGCTCTATGGACCAGTTATCCCCTAGTCCCGAAAATGCCCGTCGGGTAATGATCCTGCAACTGGATCCCCAAGCGGGCACGCATCATCGAGAAAGGACACGCACAACGACTACCAAGAATAGCGCCAACCGGAGGCCCGGGTCAAAATGGGGTATCCGGTGGCGGGGGTCGTGGAGTCCTGCGCCAGCGCCGGGCCCTTCCAACCAGGAGTGCACGTGACTTCAGCAGGTATCGCCACGCTTATTGCCCTGGCCGTGGGCCTCATTGGTATTTTACTGAGCCTGCTTGCTGAGTACGTCATCGCCCGCACCCTTCCCCGCCTCGGCGGACTTCCGGGCGCACGGACAAGAATTACGACGGCGGCACTCACCGGGCTGCTCTTCGCCGCCCTTGCGCTGCGGCTGGGACTGGACTGGTCCCTGCCGGCTTTTCTCCTGCTGGCTGTCGTCGGCGTGCAGCTGGCCCGCGTTGATGTGGCCCATCATCTGCTGCCTAATCCCCTCGTGCTCACCCTGCTGGTGGCCGGCCTGGCGCTCCTCTTGCTGGGCAGCTTCGCCACGACAGGTTGGGGGGAACTGCTCCGTGCGGCCGCTGGGGCGGCCATTCTGTTCGTCATTTTCCTGATTCTGGCCCTGATTTCGCCAAATGGCATCGGCATGGGCGATGTCAAGCTTGCGGCCCCGGTGGGCCTGTACTTGGGCTACTTGGGGTGGAGCCACTTGTTCTATGGCGGAGCACTCGGCTTTGTTCTGGGCGGTATTTTATCCGTCGTTTTGATTAGGCTGAAGCGCGCCAATTTAGGCTCCGAAATTGCCTTTGGGCCCTCGATGCTCGCCGCAGCCCTGGGGACTGTATTACTGGCATTCTAAAGACCGGCATTTGCGGTGAAACGTTGAATTTCCTACAACAACCTTGATGATTTCTTGAGTTTCCAAGTAGTCGCGTGCTTGCAGTTTTCCTAGTGTGAGTACCCGCTTGGGGGGAATACTTATTTCCTTGGGGGGAAAGTCGGGTAGAACTACGCATTGTTGCCGGCCTGCTTTCCGGTGGATTCTTTAGCTATCGAAGCACCAGCCCTTTCGCGGTACGGGGGAGGCTGGAATTCGAAAGCATTTATTCCATCGAACTTAAGGAAAAACAATGTCTACTCTCATGGTCTCGGTTCTTGCCTTCGTTTCCGGAATCAAGGACCGGCTGGCATCAGAAAAGGGCGCCACCGCAACCGAATACTCGCTGCTCGTGGCATTCATCGCATTCGCCATCATCGTCGGCGTCACTGCCTTTGGCGGCGCGCTCAACACCTGGTTCGACGGGCTTGGCGACACCGTCGCCCTCTGGAAGAACAAGTAGCCGCCAAGCGAACTCCAGTGTGCCGCGTCCGACCCCCAATCGGGCGCGGCACACTTCAACCAATCCAGCTGTCCCTATTTGCGGAGGGGTCCAGTGATACGCAGCAGTTCACGCTCCACCAACGGAACGCGCGCCTGGAAGCATGATCGGGGCGCAGTCGCCGTCGAATTTGCACTAGTCGCACCAATTCTCTTGGCGCTGGTCGCCGGCATCGTGGAATTTTCCTACGCCTACAACCTGCAGATTTCCCTCACTCAAGCTGCCCGGGAGGCTGCCAGGGAGATGGCCATCGAGGACGACCAGAGCGCAGCAGCCGTTGCCGCAACCGCCGGCGCGCCCGGCCTGAACGGTGCGGATTTTGAGTACGTCTTCTCGCCCGGGTCCTGCACGGCCGGGGAGAACATGACCGTCACCATCACCTACCCCGCGCCAACACTGACGGGCATCTTCGGCAGCAGCGTGACGGTCACCGGGACAGGAGCTATGCGATGCGAAGGCTAAAGACTAGAGCTTCGGAGCCCGAACGGGGCGCAGCCGGCGTCCTGGTTGCGGTGATGATGCTCGTAATCATCGGCGCCGGCGCCCTGGCCGTGGACGTTGGGCAAATCTATTCCGAGCGGGCACAGCTGCAGAACGGCGCGGACGCCAGTGCCTTGGGGGTTGCCCAGGCTTGTCACAAGTCAGGCTGCACCCAGGCCGAGGCCCAGGCATTCGCAGACGCACTGGCGTCCGGAAACGCCAACGACGGCGACGCAAATGTCTCCGAAGTTGACCTTTCCGTGCCAGACGAGGTGACGGTCCGGACCACTACGAAGAACGGCAGCAGCAGCGTGCTTGCCAAGCTTTTCGCCAGCGCCCTGACCGCACCGGCAGTCAGCGTGGGTGCTCATGCCACCGCATCCATTGAGGTTCCAGGATCAGGAGGGGGCTTCCCGCTGGCCCTGTCTGAATGCCAGTACGACCTCACCGACGCAGTGGAAACGGGCGTCCTACAACAGATCCGTTACAAGCCCGGAATGACTGACTGCACGTCCACGTCCGGACACGCCATTCCCGGCGGGTTCGGCTGGCTGGACCAGAACGGCGGTCCGTGCCGGGCAGTCACCGATGTTGAAGATAACGCCGCCTATGATCCGGGCGCGGACTACCCCAGCAAGCCTAGCGAAAACTGTGATTCGGTCCTCCAGGGCTGGATCAACACCATCCAGGCTGGCGACGACGTACTCGGCGTTTTCCCGGTGTTCGACAATGCCGGCAAGGACAAGGGAAAGGGCTGGTTCCATATCCGGGGTTACGCCACATTTCAAATGGTCGGTTGGAAGTTTGGCGGCGGCTCGAACGGCCCGCGGACGTACAACAATTCTCCCACTCCGGCTACTGCCTGTGTGGATCCTTGCCGGGGCATCATCGGCAAATTCAAGAAGTTCGAGTCCATTGATGCATTCGAAGGAAACTCAGGCTCCGGAGACGATCTAGGAACCGTCTTCATTCGCCTCACCAACTAATCACTTTGCTAGGGGGATAAAAATGAAAACTCGCCTTATTGGAGGAATAGCCGCCCTGCTGGTGGCAATTATTGGAACGGTTCTTTTGGTAAATTACGTACAGAATGCGGACAAACGCGCGCTGGCGGACACGGAAACCGACTCAGTATATGTGGTGGAAAAAACCATCACGGCCGGCACCGGAATCGACAAGGCCGCCGGCGCCGTCGTCCGGAAAGAAGTACCAAAACTGGCCGTGGCCGACGGCGCCGTGACCGACCTGAACCAGGTTGGCCACAAGGTCGCCGCCGTGGACCTGGTGCCCGGCGAGCAGCTTCTCACCACCCGTCTGGTGGACGCCGATGCCCTCTTGGGACCGACTCGGGTACAGGTTCCCACGGGCATGCAGGAGATTACCCTCAAGCTGCCAATCGAACGCGTGGTGGGCGGCACGCTTACCGCAGGAGACACCGTGGGTGTATTCCTCTCTGTGGAGGACTCTGCGGCGAAGGCCAGCGGAACGCAGTTGACCTTCCATAAGGTGCTGGTCACGGCGGCGCAGTTCAGCAACGGCAGCACGGCCACGTCCCAGGAAGCTACGGGCGAGAAGGATGCCACAGCCGGTTCCCTTAACTCGAAGAAGTCCTCCTCCTCGGATGACACCTACCTCATCACATTGGCCCGCAACTCCACCGACGCCGAACGCCTCGTCTTTGCGACCGAATTTGGCAAGGTTTATCTTTCCAAGGAACCTGCAAATGCAGTCGAGTCCACCTCCGGCGTTGTGACCGGCGCAAGGCTGTTCCGATGAGCCGCTTTGTCCTCATCACCCCGAACGCCGACTTCGAGCGACGCATCCAGTTGGCAGTGTCCGGCATGCACGGCTCACTGCGGGTCTTTCAAGCGGACTACCTCCCCGAAAGCCCGCAGGACTTCCTGCGGCAGCTCGTCGGCGAACCACCTGAGGTGCTGATCCTCGGGCCGGGCCTGCCCGTTGATGGTTCCCTCAAGCTGGCGTCGGTCATGGATCTCCAATACCCGGAGATCAGCCTGGTGCTGGTGGTGGAGGAGACCACCGAAGTTGTTCTCCAAGCCATGCGTTCCGGGGTCCGTGACTTGCTCGATCCGGCCGCTGACCCGGATGCCATCCGCGTCCTGCTGGAACGGGCAAGCCTTGCGGCGGCAGGCCGGCGTCGTGGTTTGGCCCCAGGAGCGTCCGAGCACGCCGACCACGGCGAGGGCGGGCGGGTCATCGCCGTCATGTCCCCCAAAGGCGGGGTGGGCAAGACCACTGTCGCAACCAATCTCGCCGTCGGCCTGGGCAGGGCTGCACCGATGAGCGTGGTGATCGTGGATCTGGACCTCCAGTTCGGCGATGTTGCCAGCGGACTGATGCTGGACCCGGAACACACCATCACCGACGCCGTCGTGGGCGCGGCCAGCCAGGATTCCATGGTCCTCAAGACCTACTTGACCGTCCACCCTGCCGGCATCTACGCCCTGTGTGCGCCCAGAAATCCGATCGAGATGGACAGGATTTCCGGTGAACACGTCACCCGGCTCCTGAACCAGCTGCGCGAGGAATTCCACTACATCGTGGTGGACACGGCACCCGGGCTGGGCGAGCACGTCCTGGCAACGCTTGAACAGGCCACGGACGCCGTCTGGATCTGCGGCATGGACATTCCCAGCATTCGGGGCCTCAGGACGGGGTTCCAGATCCTGGCCGAGCTTGGCCTGCTCCCGGAGAAGCGGCACGTGGTGCTGAACATGACGGACCGGCGGGCTGGCCTGACGTTGCAGGATATCGAGGCTTCTATCGGCGCCCCCGTTGACGTGGCGCTGCCGCGTTCCAGGACTCTGCCCTTCTCCACCAACAAGGGAGTGCCCATTCTGCAGGACGGCAGCCGGGATTCTGCCGGCAAAGGGCTGCGCCAGTTGGTGGAGCGCTTCAAACCGAACTGGGAAGAAAGACCCCACAAGAAGCTGCACAGAAGGGCGGTAGTCCAGTGAACCTGACAGACCGGTTCCAGAACCTCCGGGGCGAGGCCAAACCCGATCCCGAGAAGCCACCAGCCGCCGACGTCTTCAAGCCCAAGCCGGCTGCCACAACGCTCGGCAGGAAGCATGAGGAGCAGGCGGCGGGTTCGGCGGCGAGTGCCATGGCAGCTTTGGAGATGCCAGCCGTCGCTTCCGTTGCCAGTGAAGCCCTGAATGCGCTGAAGGAACGGGCCACTCAAACGCTCTACGAACGGCTGGGTTCACGGCTCACAGACTCCGCCCTCGAGGACGAGGAGCTGCACCAGTTTGTCCGCGATGAACTGAAGACTGTCGTGGACGAGGAACAGGTTCCGCTGTCTGGTCCCGAGAGGCAGCGGCTCATCCGCGACATAATCGACGACGTTCTGGGCCACGGCCCCATCCAGCGGTTCCTCGACGACCCCTCCATTACGGAGGTCATGGTGAACCGCCATGACCAGGTCTATGTGGAACGGCAGGGCCGCATTTTCCCCACGGACACGAAGTTCAGTTCGGATGAATCGTTGCGCCGGGTGATCGACCGGATCGTGTCCAGGGTGGGCCGCCGCATCGATGAGTCCTCCCCGCTTGTTGATGCGCGACTCGCAGACGGCTCGCGTGTCAATGCCATCATTCCGCCGTTGGCAGTCAGTGGGCCGGCTCTGACCATCCGGAAATTCGGGCGGGAAGCGCTGACGGTCCACGACCTCATCTCCCTGGGCAGCCTCTCCCCCGAGATGGCGGAGCTCCTGAACGCCTGCGTCGTCGCCCGGATGAACATCATCGTTTCGGGCGGCACCGGCACGGGCAAGACCACCCTCCTGAATGTGCTGTCGGGATTCATCCCGCCGGATGACAGGATCGTGACTATCGAGGACGCCGTGGAACTCCAGCTCCAGCAGGAGCACGTCATCCGGCTGGAAAGCCGCCCGCGGAACATCGAGGGCAAAGGTGAGGTGTCCATTAGGGACCTGGTCCGGAACTCGCTGCGTATGCGGCCGGACAGGATTGTGGTGGGTGAGGTCCGCGGCGGCGAATGCCTTGACATGCTGCAGGCCATGAACACCGGCCACGACGGTTCCATCTCCACCGTGCACGCCAACTCGCCGCGGGACGCTATCGCCCGCCTTGAAACGCTTGTGCTGATGGCGGGTATGGACATTCCGCTCCGGGCAGTGCGCGAACAGCTGGCATCCGCGGTCAACCTGATCGTCCATATCACCAGGATGCGTGACGGCTCCCGCCGCGTCACCCACGTCACGGAGGTGCAGGGTATGGAGGGCGACATCGTCACCCTCCAGGACGCTTTCGTGTTCGACTACTCGGCCGGGAGAGACGTCAACGGCCGCTTCCTCGGGAAGCCGGTGCCGACGGGCGTCCGGCCACGGTTTACGGAGCGTTTCGCCGAGCTGGGCATCGAGATCTCGCCGGCGGTGTTCGGAGCATCCCTCCACGGCGTTGCGCCGGCAAGGGGGCGGTGACGGTGCCCGGCGACTCCGGCGTTTTCGTGGTGGCGCTGGTACTGCTGTACCTCGCGGTCTTCCTGGTCTTCGGCGTGGCCCTCAGGCCAAATTCGGGCATTCCGCTGTCCCGCCGCCGGCCCGACGTCCCCGTTGCCGCCTCGTCCCTGACCAAGCTCACCGACCAAGCTGTGGGGGTTCTAAACAAGGGCCTCAGGAAGCGCGGGCCGGGCCTGCTCACCCAGGAGCGGCTGGATGAGTGTGGTCTCAAGAAGGAGCCGGGCGACTACCTGATCATGGCGGGCGTCATAACGCTGACCGCCGCAGTTATCGGGTTCTTCCTTGGCGGCCTGTTCGCCGCTGTCCTCCTGACTCTGCTGACCCCGCTTGGGCTGCACCTGATGCTGAACGCCCTAGCCGGACGCCGCCGTCGGCAGTTTGACCAGCAGGTGCCGGATACGCTGCAGATGTTCTCCGGTGGCCTGAGGGCCGGGCACAGCCTGCTTCGGGCCGTGGACGCGGCCGGGCAGGAAAGCCAGCCCCCGATGTCGGAGGAACTGGGCCGGATCGTCAATGAGACCAGGATTGGACGCGACCTCGGCGAATCGCTGGCGGATGTGGCGAGACGGACCCAGAGCGAGGATTTCCTCTCCATCTCGCAGGCCATCGAGATCCACCGGGAGGTAGGCGGGGACCTGGCGGAGGTACTGGACCATCTGGGCAATACGGTCCGCGACCGCAACCAGGTGCGCGGCCAGATCCGGGCGCTGAGCGCTGAGGGCCGGATGTCGGCGATCGTCCTCATGGCTTTGCCCGTGGTGATGTTCATCGGGCTGACGCTGTTCAACGAGATGTATTCCCGCACGTTTACCGGCACACTGCCCGGCTACTTCATGATCGCCGGCGTAGTTGTTCTGCTCACCGCCGGCGGTTTCTGGCTCAGCCGGATCGTCAAACCCAAGTTCTAGAAAGAAGGTGGTCATTATGCAGCCTGTGGCTTATGCGGCGATTCTGACAGTGATCGCACCCGTGACTGTCATGACGTGGTTTGTGTTCACCGCCGACCGGGCGGGGCTCCGCAACATCCAGGCAAACCTGGGCCGTGTGTCCAAAGTCAAGGGTCCGGCGCTCAGCGTCAATGAGAAACTGATGCTGGCCAGTCAGCGCATCATGCCGAAGGGCTATGCCGCTTGGTTGGACCGGCAACTCGCGGGCGCTGGCCGGCCCAAGGACTGGCCGCTGGCCCGGCTCATCATGGTCAAGCCGCTGCTTGCCTTGGCAGGCGCCATCCCCGGGTACCTGTTCTTTGCCGGCAGCCCGTCAGCCCAGCGGTTCCTGATCCTGTCGGGTGTTACGGCCCTCTGCTACTTCACCCCAGACCTGCTGGTGCGCAACCGGGCGCAGAAGCGGCGGGACGCCATCCGGCTGGAACTGCCGGTCGCCCTGGACCACATGCTCATCTCGGTCCAGGCCGGCCTCGGATTCGAAGCGGCAATGGGACGCGCCGGCACCAACGGCAACGGTCCAATGGCCGAGGAGCTGATCCGCACCCTCCAGGACATCCAGGTGGGCAGGTCCCGGAAGGACGCCTACCTCGCGATGGCAGAGCGCGTGGATGTTCCGGACGTTCGCAGCTTCATCCGGGCTGTGGTCCAGGCTGACGCGTACGGCGTTGCCATCGCCGGCGTCCTCAAGACCCAGGCCGAAGACATGCGGATCAAGCGGAAGCAGCGCGCGGAGGAGCACGCCATGAAGATGCCAGTGAAGATGTTGTTCCCGCTGATCTTCTTCATCTTGCCCACACTTTTCATCGTGGTTCTCGGGCCGACGGTGATGAGCATCATTTCGATGTTTGCGGGGTAGATTCGCCGCTTGTGGCAGGGCCATTCGGTTCGTGGAACCGAAGGGCCCTGTTGTCGTTTAACAGCCCTCGGCACGGCCCATGACATGCGCATGAATTCCGCAGGAAATGTGCAGTAAACGCAGTAACAACCCCGTTTGGCAAGGCTTGGCACAGGAAGCTGCAAGATCGGGGTCGGGCCCCGAATTCCCTTGCTAACTTTTTTACAGAGCTGGTGATGGACCAGCTTCCCAACACTCGCTCAGGAGTAAAAATGCTTGCTTTCTTCTCTAACGCTGCTGCCCGTGTCCGCCGTGACGAAAAGGGCGCAACCGCCGTCGAATACGGCATCATGGTTTCTCTCATCGCTGTGGTGATTATTGTCGCCGTAAACTTTCTCAGCGGCGGCCTGAAGGACACCTTCAACCAGGTCGGTTGCAAGGTCCAGGGGAACAAGACCTACAGCGCGGCCGCTAACAGCAACGCAGGCGGCTGCGTCTAGTAGCCGTTCCGCCATCGCGGGCAGGTTTCCTCCGGCGACTAGTTTCTTTGGCGGGCAGGGTGGTGCATCTGTCGCCACCCTGCCCGGCTACTTGATCAACAAAAAAATGAAGGATCCTGGCATGTCAAGGGCATCCGAAGGTGGAGCTGTTGCGGTTGAATTCGCGCTCTTAGCACCCGTTCTTATCATGCTCCTCCTCGGGATCATGGAATTTGGCCGCGCGTACAACGCCCAAATCTTGCTAACCAGTGCCGCTCGGGAAGGGGTCAGAGTAATGGCCATCACCAACGACAGCGCTCTGGCCTCGGCTGCCGCCATCAGACTAGAACCAGCGGTTGCAGACGGAAGCGTCAATTTTAGTGCCTCGTCTCCGGCCGGCGCCACAAAGTGCTCGGCAGGAGCACAAATTTCTGTGACGGTCTCCTACCCCCTACAAACGATGACTGGAATAGCTGGACCGTTTGTGATGACAGGAAAAGGAACTATGCTGTGCGGCGGTTAGCCCCCTCCGGGGACAGAGAGCGCGGGGGAATCGCTGTAATTGTCGCCATTGTGATGGTCGCACTTCTGGGTTTTGCCGCCATTTCAATCGACATTGCGCGGCTTTACTCCGAACGCGCACAATTACAAAACGGGTCGGACGCGGCGGCTTTGATGATCGCACGGGCTTGCGCTGCAGGGGCACCGGCTGAAGATTGCGCGCCGGTCCCGTCCCAAAATGTTCGGACCCTGGTAAACGGAAATGCTGTCGACGGTCTAACCAACGTAGATTCGATCGCTGTAGATAAGGCTTCCCGAACAGTTCAAGTGACCACGGGAGCCAAAGAAACCGGCGGTTCGTCCAACTCCGTCTCGATGTTTTTTGCCGGGGTCCTGGGAATCGCAAATCAAAAGGTGCTGGCCAGCTCGAGCGTCCAGTGGGGCACACCGGTCAAGGGCGTCATGGCACTGCCCCTGGCAGTTGCCGAATGCAAATTCGACCTCAGTCTCGGTTCCCAAACAGCCTCGGAACAGATTCTTGAATTCGGCTCGGGCTGCGGAAGAGTTCCAGGTGGTTTCGGCTGGATCGCTAGTACCGGAACCCAATGCGGCCTCACTATGAGCCTCGGCACGGAGGGTGACGCTTCCACCTGGTTCTCCAGTGATCCGGGGGCCAGCGCACCGTCCCGATGTTCTGCGGTGGACCTTAGCCAAATGAACGACCAGACGGTTCTCCTGCCGCTGTATGACAAGACTGCAGACACAGGTGCTAACGCGGGCTACTTCGTGAAGGGTTTCGCCGCCTTTCATGTGACCGGTTATAACTTCGCAGACGACGCGTGGCCAAAGGGATCGAAGCTGAAGAACAAAACCATTCGGGGCTACTTCGAAAAATTTGTGTCTATTTCTCAAGCCCTTGAACTCGGAAATGCAACGGATTACGGCGCTAGCGTCGTAAAACTGACGAGCTAGTCTTCGCCGTCACACAAACTCAGCCAGTTCTCATGCAATTAACAGGAGCAGTTTCGTGAACTCTAGGTTATTGGCAGGCGCGGCAGCAGTCATCCTCGCTCTCGTAGGTGCCATGCTGGTGATAACCTACGCTGAGGGCGCAGACCGGCGGGCCGTTCAGGACCTCGAACCCGTAGACGTCCTTGTGGTAAAGGCTGCTGTTCCCGCCGGAACTCCTGTGGAATCCATGGCTGCTTCTCTCATCACTCAGCAAGTGCCATCGTCTGCTGTCACCGGTTCCTCCTTAAAATCGCTAGACGAATCTAAGGGCAAGGTTGCCGCCGTGGACCTGGTTCCGGGCGAACAGCTCGTCGCCGAGCGTCTGGTGGCTCCCGAAGACGTCAAGACTGCAGGGTCTGTGAGCATTCCGGCAGGCCTGCAGGAGGTTTCTTTCCAGCTTGAGCCGGACCGGGTTGTGGGCGGCAGGCTGGCCCCGGGCGATCACGTAGGCGTCTTCGTCAACTTGGATAAAGGCGGACTGGAGAGCAAGCCCGACGCCGAAGCCACCAAGCTGACGGTCCGCAAGGCTTTGGTAACGGCTGTCCAGCGCGCTCCCGAGCCGGCAGCCACTGCCCAGCCCGCACCCACGGCGAGCGCTGACCCCAACGCCGCTGACCCGCAGGACACCACTCTTCCCACGGGCTCCCTCATGCTGACTGTTGCCGTGAGTGATGTGGACGCGGCCAAGATCGTCTTCGCCGCGGAATACGCCAAGATGTGGCTCAGCAAGGAGCCCACCAACGCCAAGGACAGCGGTCCCCGTATCATCCAGCGCACCGAGGTGTACAAGTGAGCCGCTTCGTCCTGATCACCCCGAACGCAGACTTCGACAGCCGCCTGCGGCAGGCCGTAACCGGCGGGCTGCAGGGCGACGTCAAGACATTCCTCACGAACGTCCTGCCGGCCGGCCCCTACGATCTGTTCGCCCAGCTCAACCAGGAACAGCCCGAGGTCCTCATCCTCGGTCCTGATGTGCCCCTCGACGAGGCTCTACGACTTGCTACGGTGCTTGATGTGCAGGTGCCGGACCTGACGGTTCTCCTGGTCAGCGAACCTGATCCGGAGCTGATCTTGCAGGCCATGCGCGCCGGCGTCCGGGACATTTTCAGCCCATCCGCCGACCCCGCCCAGATGCGCGTGCTGCTGGAGCGCGCTTGCCAGTCCTTCGCCAGCCGCCACAGGCTTGACCAGCCGAGGCAGTCTGAAAGCAGCAAGGGAAGAGTGATCGGCGTCTTCTCCCCCAAAGGCGGAGTGGGCAAGACCACCATCGCCACCAATCTTGCGGTAGGCCTGGGCAAGGTTGCACCGATGAGCGTGGTGGTGGTGGACCTCGACCTGCAGTTTGGCGACGTCGCCTCCGGCCTCTACCTCAATCCTGAGCACACCGTCACAGACGCCGTCTCACCCGCTGCTAGCCAGGACACCCTGGTGCTCAAGGCGTTCCTGACGGTTCACCCCTCAAGCATCTACGCCCTGTGCGCACCCGACAATCCTGTCGAGGCCGACCACATCGCGCCCGAACAGGTCACCCGGCTGCTCGAGCAGTTGGCAGACGAATTCCAGTACGTAGTAGTTGACACCGCCCCCGGCTTGCCGGAGATAGGACTGGCTGCCATGGAGGCGTGCACCGACGTGGTTTGGGTGAGCGCCATGGACATTCCCAGCGTTCGGGGCCTCCGTTCAGGGCTGGACATCCTCCGCCAGCTCGATGTTCTACCCGAAGGAAGACACGTGGTCCTGAACATGGCGGATGCCAAATGCGGACTGTCCGTCCAGGACGTCGAATCCACCATTGGTGCTCCCGTCGATGTCAGCGTTCCGCGTTCCCGTGCCGTGACATTCTCTACCAACCGCGGGGTGCCGGTACTGCAGGAAGCCAAAAGGGATCCGGCGGTCAAGGGACTAAATCAGCTGGTGGAGCGGTTCAGCCCCCGTGGCCAGGCCAAGGGCCAGCGGCGAAGCCACCGACGGGTAGTGGTCTAGATGAAGCTGTCCGAACGTATTCAGGTGGCCCAGGCAAAATCCCAGCCTGGCGCTGCCGCGGCTACGGTGGCCGCCGCTGTGCCTTCCTCGTCTGTCGAAGCTCCGGCGGCGGCCCAGCCAGGGGCAGCGGGAAAAGCCTCGGTGGCGCGCTCTCAGGCAGGCCCAGCTGCATCTTCGTCACGTCATGAACCCAACAAGCCACAACCAGTGCGGCAGGAGTTGTCACCGAAGCTCCCGCAGGCATCTGCAGCCAAGAGCGAGGTGTTCAAGCCGAAGCCTCAGCAACCTGTGGACGTCTTCGCAGCTCTCAAACAGCGCGCGGCAACCGACCTGTTCGAAAAAATGGGGGCCAGGTTCAATGATTCCGCCATTACCGAACAGGAGCTTCGGAGCACTGCACGGGAAGAGCTGATCCGCATCATCGACGCCGAACAGGTGCCGCTGACAGCAGAGGAGCGCACCCGTCTCGTGGCAGACGTGGCCGACGACGTGCTGGGCTACGGCCCGCTGCAGCGGCTGCTGGATGACTCCGCCGTCACTGAAATCATGGTGAACCGGATGGACCAGATCTACGTGGAACGCAAGGGCCAGCTGACTTTGACCGAGTCGCGGTTCAGCTCGGAAGAGCACCTGCGGAAGGTCATTGAGCGCATCGTTTCCAAAGTGGGCAGGCGCATTGACGAATCCTCACCGCTGGTTGACGCGCGACTCGAAGACGGCTCCCGTGTGAACGCTGTTATTCCTCCGCTCGCCGTCGGCGGTTCCTCGCTGACCATCCGTAAGTTCAGCAAGGTCCCACTCACCGTCCAGAACCTGATCGACTTCGGGACACTCACGCCCGAGATGGCGGAGCTGCTTAACGCCTGCGTCAAGGCCAAACTAAACATCATCGTCTCCGGCGGTACCGGCACGGGCAAGACCACCCTTCTCAACGTCCTGTCCTCCTTCCTGCCGACCGATGAGCGCATCGTGACCATCGAGGACGCAGTCGAACTGCAGATCCAGCAAGAACATGTGGTTCGGCTGGAAAGCCGCCCGCCCAACACCGAAGGCAAGGGAGAAGTGACCATCCGCGAACTGCTGCGCAACTCGCTCCGCATGCGGCCGGACCGCATCGTGGTGGGCGAAGTCCGTGGCGGGGAGTCCCTGGACATGCTCCAGGCCATGAATACCGGCCACGACGGCTCGCTCTCCACCGTCCACTCCAACTCGCCGCGCGACGCCGTGGCTCGTCTGGAAACCCTGGTCCTCATGGCGGGAATGGACCTGCCGCTGCGCGCCATCCGTGAGCAGATCGCCTCCGCGGTGAACCTCATCGTCCAGATCTCGCGTCTCCGGGACGGCTCCCGGCGCATCACGCACGTGACCGAGGTGCAGGGCATGGAGGGCGACATTGTCACGCTCCAGGACGCCTTCGTCTTCGACTACTCTGCGGGAGTTGACCAGCACGGTAGGTTCCTCGGCAAGCCTGTCCCCACCGGCATCCGCCCCCGCTTCATCGACCGCTTTGAAGACCTCGGTATCCACGTCTCGGCCGGCGTCTTCGGAGCGCCCGCGGCTTCTCCGGAAAGGCACTGAGTCATGATGGTCGCACTGGGCGTTATCCTCGTCGTTGCCGCGGTGGTACTGGGCGGAGTAGCCGTGCTGATTCCGCGCACGCCCACCGTGCCGCTTGACCGGCGTCGTCCCTTCCGTGCGGAGGCGGACTCGCAGCTGACGCGCTTCGCCGGCAATGCAGTAGAGTCCATCGACCGCGTGCTTGCCAAGAGAAATGTCCGGTATTTCAACCGGGAAAGCATGGAGAATGCCGGTCTCCGGCTTAGCCAGGCGGAATTTATCCTGCTGATCATGGTGGGCGCCTTCGTCGGCGCCCTTATTGGACTTGTCGTCGCTGGGCCGCTACTGGCGGTCCTACTGGTCATCGCGGCCCCCTTCGTGGGGCATCTGGTACTGGGCTTCCTGGCCGGCAAGAGGCGGGCCAAGTTCGAAGAGCAGCTCGGCGACACGCTTCAGCTGCTGTCCGGCAGCCTCCGGGCCGGCCACAGCATCCTGCGCGCCATCGATGCCGCAGCCAACGAATCGCAGGCTCCGACGTCCGAGGAAATGCGCAGAGTTGTGTCCGAGACGAGCCTGGGGCGCGATCTGCTGGTCTCGCTCAATGACACTGCAGACCGCATGCAGAACGAGGACTTCGTCTGGATCTCCCAAGCAATCCAGATCAACCGGGAGGTAGGCGGAAACCTCGCAGAGGTGCTGGACCAAGTGAACGAGACCATCCGCGAGCGCAGTGAGATCAAGGGCCACATCAAGGCCCTCGCGGCCGAGGGCAAGTTCTCCGCCTACATCCTCATGGCCATGCCCGTAGGTATTGTCGTCATGCTCTCGATGGTTAACCCCGGCTACATGAACAAGATGTTCACCAACCCCTTGGGCTGGATCATGATCGTCGCTTCAGTCATCCTCATGACCGTCGGCGGTTTGTGGATGCGTAAGATCATCGATCTGAAGTTCTGAGGCAAAGATGGATTTCCGCATACTTCTCGGCCTGCTTCTGGTGTGCCTGCCCCTGTCCTATCTGGTCTGGTCGTTCCTGTCGGTTGACCGGAAGGGCCAAGCCACTGCCCAGGCGATCCTGTCCCGAGGCCTCCAGCCCGCCGAGGTGGAGAAGAAAGCCAACACAGGTCTGCTCGAAAAGATCGGCTACCGGCTCACTCCCGCCGCTTACGTCGGCAAGCTGGACCGCCTGCTCGCCCTCGCTGGACGCCCGGCGAACATGCCGCTTGGACGCCTGCTGGCGGCAAAACCGGCGCTGGGTCTGATTGGCGGCCTCCTTGGGCTGTACATCAGCTCCATCGGAACGACGCCGATCATGAAACTCGTGGGCATCTTCGTCCTGTTCCTGGGCTACTTCATCCCGGACCTGATGCTCTACAGCAAGGGCCAGGAGCGGCAGAAGGCCATGCAACTGGAACTCGCCAACACCCTGGACCAGATGCTGATCTCCGTTGAGGCAGGTCTCGGCTTCGAAGGGGCCATGGCGCGCGCCGGCGAGAACGGCAAGGGCCCCCTCTCGGAGGAACTGGTACGTACGCTCCAGGACATGCAGGTGGGCCGCAGCCGGCGTGAGTCCTATCTCGCACTGGCCGAGCGCACGAACATCCCGGAGCTGCGCAGCTTCGTCCAGGCAGTGGTGCAGGCGGACATGTACGGGATTGCCATCAGCCGCGTCCTGCGGGTGCAGGCCAAGGTGATGCGAGTGAAGCGCCGCCAGCGTGCAGAGGAAAAGGCGATGAAGCTGCCAGTAATGATCTTGTTCCCGCTACTGTTCTTCATCTTCCCGGTGCTCTTCATTGCCATCCTCGGCCCAGCCGTCATCAACACCATCGAGACCTTCGCCGGGCAGTAATGTGGGGACTTCCGCAGATTTAGCTCCACCACAAGGTACCCGCAAGGTTTCCACAGGATCCAAGCTCAATCAGGGTTTTTCCAACCTCAGAAAGTAGCCTTAAGTCATGTCCATTTCAGGTTCCGGAGCAGCCGACAGCAACGCCAGCGGCGTCTGCGTCCCTGCGTCCGGCTCCAGTGGCATGCTTCACGACGAATCGGAGAGTGCCGCCTTGCCCGTATTAGACCTGGACGTCCTTCACGACCTCGAAGATGACATGGGCAGCACCGGAGTGGCACACAACTTTGCTAGGGACTACATCAGGATCTGGGACAAGCGCCGAACCTACCTCGAAGCCTCGGTCGAACACGACGACGCTGACGCAGCCATGGACGCCGTCCTCAGCCTGAAGAACTCGGCCATTATGGTGGGTGCCTCACGGCTGGCTCAGCTGGCGGTAAACCTGGAACGCCTCGTGAAGAGCGGAGACCTGCCCGCTGTCCGCCGGCTGCTGCCCTTTGTGGCGCTTACCGGCGACCAAACCGTGTGCGGCCTCAAGAACGGTTACCTCCCGCCGGAGGCCTAGGCGCCTAGGTGAGCGCCCCTACTCAGCCCGCTTCGGCGCTAGCCGGTACCCCACGCCCCGCACGGTTACGAGCCACCGGGGATCCTGCGGGTCCTCCCGAAGCTTGCGGCGCAGGTTGCCGATATGGACTTCAACGGCCCTTTCGTCAGCTTCGCTGATATAAGTGTCCTCGCCGTAGTACTCGCCCCGCACTACGCGCACCAGATCAGCCCGGGTGCGCACCGCGCCGGTTCCCCTTAGCAGCTCGTGCAGCAGGTCGAACTCGCTCCGGGTCAGCCCCAAGGGCGTGCCGCGCAGGGCGACGGTCCGGGTTTCGGTGTCGAGTGCCAGCCCGTTGTGCTGCAGCACGGCGCCGCGGCGCGAACCGGCGGGAGCGGCGGAGCCAACGGGCCCGGACTCTGCAGCAGACGGAGCATCATCTGCAGAAGAAACACGGGGCCTGCGCAGCATCGCCGTTATCCGGGCCCGCAGTTCCCGCGGCCGGAAGGGCTTGACGATGTAGTCGTCCGCCCCGCCCTGGAGTGCCGTGATGGTGTCAAGCTCCTCATCGCGGCCGGTGAGCATCACAACGTAGGCGTCACTGAACTGCCGGATGCGCCGAAGGACTTCAAAGCCGTCAATGTCCGGAAGCCCGACGTCGAGAGTAATGACGTTCGCCTGGCGCTGCTTGGCCATGTCAACCCCGTCGCGGCCGTTCCCTGCCGAGTGCACCTCAAAACCTGCCTGCTGCAAAACCGCGTCGAGGAGATTCCGAACGTCGACATCATCCTCGATGACCACGGCAACACCAAGATCACCCACCACTACCTCTATCCAGGCAAAACCACCGCACAGCCCAGCGCAATGCGGTAAGCGTTACCAGATTACCTACGCTACAACGTAGAAGGGCCGAAAGAACGAAAATTACCCATATCTTTTAGGCTTACGCCGCTCACCGGCGCCGCCCCCTGCAAATACCGAAGAATAGGTGTGCATAATGGGCATCATGTCTTCGTATAACCACGAGCGGTCTTGGAATTCGGAAGTGCAGGCCACAACCGGGCGCAGCCGCATTGGGTGAGCACGTGCTGGTCCGCGACACGGACCGATTCTTCCGCCGGCTGCGGCCCCGCGTCCAGGTGGCGCTCTGCCAGCTCCCGGTTACGGTCATTCTCGCCGCGCTGGCGATTGCCGCCCCCGCGGTGTGGCCAACGCTGATCGAGAGCCCGGTGTTTATTGCCGCCATCGTCATGATGGTGACGACGTTCCTCGCCTGCTTTCTGGTTCCTTGGGAACGGCTACCGCCCAACGCCTACTTGGTCATTCCGATACTCGACATGGTGGTCATCGGGCTCGCCCGCAACGGCGCGGTTCCCGCCGTTGCCGGACTTGGAGTTTTGGCGATATTCCCGGTGATCTGGCTTTCCAGCTCCGACAACTTCCCGCGCACCACCATATTCCTGAGCTTTTTCGGCACCCTCCTCATCGGCATTCCCACGCTGGTGCAAAAGTTTCCCAAGATTTCACCTTCGGACATTGCCACCGCAATTCTGCTGCCGCTAATGATGCTGGCCGTGTCGCTGGCAATAAGGTTCGCCACCGCCAACGTCCGCCTGCAGCGCCAGCGACTGGAGAAGAAGGATGCTGAACTCCGCGAACTGCTCGTGGAAAGCCGGAACCGCGAACGGCTGCTCAAGACCATCCTGGACACCACCGACGTTGGGATTGTGGCCGTGGATGCGGACGGCCAGAAGGTTCTGGTCAACAACCAGCAGCAAACCTTCCGGCAGGCGGCAGCCCCGGCCGGCACTGAGCAGCCGCTGGAAGCCCAGCAGCTCATGTTCGGGCAGGACCGAGTAACGCCGCTTCCATTGGACAAACGCCCGATCCGCCGTGCTGTGGCCGGTGAGACCTTCGCCGATTACCTGGTGTGGCTGGGCGAGGGACCCTCGCAGCGGGCGGTCGCCACTGCTGCCCGGATTATCAAGAACGACGACGGCGGGTTCAGTGGGGCGGTCGTCGTCTACAGTGACGTCACGGGCCTGGTGGAAGCGCTCTCCGCCAAGGAAGAATTGATCTCCAACGTCTCCCACGAGTTCCGCAGTCCCCTGATGTCTGTGCTCGGGAACGTGGACCTGGTGCTGGACGAAGCGGACGCCTTGAGCCCCGATTCCGTGCGCCGGCTGGAAGTGGTCCAGCGCAATGCCGAACGCCTGCTCTCCCTCGTTTCGGAGCTTCTGGTGTCGGCCTCGGCCGTTCTGGCCGTGCATCCCCGCCGGACCGATCTGGCCGGCCTCATCGAGAACAGCATCGGCTCGGTCCAGGCGCAGGCAGACGCGAGCAATGTTTCGCTCAGCACCGACGTTCCGGCGCCGCTGTGGGCGCACGCTGACCCGCTTCGCATCAGTCAGGCGCTGGACAACCTGGTGTCCAATGCCGTCAAATACTCTCCCGACGGCGGCAAAGTCACCGTCAGTGCCCGGCGTAGCGAATCGTGGGTGCAGCTGAAGGTCCAGGACACAGGCATGGGCATCAGCGAAGAGGAAACTTCGCGTATCTTCACGCGGTTCTTCCGCACCCAGGCGGCGCGCCAGGCTGCCATTCCAGGGGTGGGGCTGGGTCTGTCCATTACCAAAACCATCGTGGAGCGGCACGGCGGGGACATCTCCTGCCAGAGCAAACCCGGCGCAGGCACCACCTTCACCCTCACCCTGCCGGCTGAGGGAACGCCCGAGTCTTGACGCGGGGATCAGGCCCAATCCGGTTTTCCACATGGCCCCGGGGTAGCGTCGTTTTTGTCATAGGCCGATGGCATGCTTTGGGTATGGATAACAGTGCGGCTGCGGAAGCGCTTGAGGCTATCAGTGCCTCTGCCGCAGCGCTGGCTGCCAAGCTCCGCAAGGCCGCTGATCCGGGCACTGGGGGCGCGGACCCTCTGCCGAATTACGCCGATCCACTGCAGGAGCGGGCCGATGCCGTCTTGGACGGGCTGGCCGAGGCGGCCAAACTGGAGGCCCGGGCTGCGGCCCTTAAGGTCCACCTCGCGGCCGAATACGCCGACATTTCCGCGGCCATGGCACCGCCGGCTGAGAGCCTGCGGGACCGTGAGATCCGCCAGATGTCCTTAACGGCCGAAGTAGCCGGCGCCCTGACTGTGAGCGAAGGTGCGGCGACACGGCTGCTTGTTGAATCCGCCGCCCTCAGCCATACCCTGCCGTTGGCGCTGGAGGCACTGCACGCCGGAACAATTTCGTGGCAGCATGCCCGGGTGATGTGCGATGAAACCATCGGGCTGGATCCCGCGTCCACAGCTGGGTTGGAGGCGCACTTCCTGGACCCGGACGCGCCCGGGGCCGCCCGCGGATGCCCGGCCGGAGACTTGGTGCCCTCCAGGTTCCGGGCGAAGGTACGTGCCTGGCGGGAGCGGCATCATCCGGACAGCATCGAAACCCGCCACGCGAAGAGTGCAAAGGACCGGCGGCTGGAGTACACACCGGACCGGGACGGCATGGCCTGGCTCTCGGCGTTTCTGCCGGCGGACCAGGCTGCGGCGATCTGGAACCGCACCACCGCCGCGGGCCGCGCCATGCAAAGTCCCGCCGAATCCCGAACCTTGACGCAGCTGCGCGTCGATGCTGCCGCCACGTGGCTGCTCACAGCAGGTCACCAGCTTGACGGCGCGGTTGACGGCCCGCCCGCTGAGCCGGTTCCCGCAGACCCCGCGCCGGCAGGTTCAACGCCTGCAGGTTCTGTTCCCGTAGGTGGTGCGCCGTCCGGTCTTGTACCGGTCGGCGAGGTGCCGTCCCCCACAGCGCAGGTCCTGGTAACCGTTCCGGTGTTCTCGTTGCTCGGCCTGACGGAGGAACCGGCCATGCTGGACGGGTACGGTCCCATTCCCGCGTCCATGGCCCGCCGGCTCGTCGCCGACGGCGGAACATCATTCCTCCGGGTCCTCACCGATCCTCGGGACGGGGCACCTTTGGAAATCGGCCGCACCAGCTACCGGCTAACGAAGCCGATGCGCCAATGGCTGCGGCTCCGCGACGCCAAGTGCACGTTCCCCAACTGCACCAACCACTCCCTGGACAACGACGCCGACCACATCCTGGCCTGGGCCGACGGCGGCGGCACCGGTGTCGCCAACCTCGGCCAACCCTGCCCCAAGCACCACCGCCTGAAACACACCACTCAATGGAGACCCACCGAGGCAACCCGCGACACACCGCCAGGCTGGATCTCACCATCGGGACGTTCCTACCCCAGCGAACACCAGGACTGGGAACCACCCCACTGGCCCGAACCGCGGCTGGCTCTGCAGGCTGGCCAGGACTGGCCGCTGCCGCCCGACGTGCCTGATGCACCGGACGGGCAAGAACTCGCCGCTTGGCCCGAACCGCCCTCCTGGCCGGAGTCGCAGATGGACCAAGACTCTCCGGAGCTGCCGGACTGGCTCATGCCACCAGGCTTGCCCGAGCCGCCGGACTATTCTGACGCCGTCGGTTTCGAGGGCTACCCCGACCCCGCGGACATCATCGATCCCGACACCTTCGACGGCCTCGACGCCCTCAACGGCGCCGAACCACCACTGCCAACGGATCCTTGGCCCAGCTGGGCATCAGTCACAGCCGCGTAGGAAACGCGTGCCAGTCTGGAGAGGGCCTAGTCCAGCGGCAGGGTCACGGTCACGCGGGTTCCCGCGGCGGGGGCCGACTCAATTGCCATTTTGCCTCCGGCGGAACCGACGGCAAGGGTCATGAGCCTCAGCCCCATGCCCGAGTGCCTGCCGTGGGTCGCGGCCTCAACGTCGAAGCCGCCACCGTCGTCGGTGACGCGGAGCTGGACCGCATGGTTGTCCCCGGAACGGCAGACGCAGCAGAGCCGGACGGTCACGGAGGACGCGTCGGCGTATTTATGGATGTTGCTCAGGAGCTCCTGCGCCGCCCGGTAGAGCAGCGCGGCGGACTTCCTGTCCACTTCCATTCCATGGTGGGGCGCCTCGAGGTGCACGGTGATCCCACGTTCGCGCAGCGGGAGGGCCAAACGGTCAATCGCCCCCGCGACGCCAAGCACGTAGAAATCGACCGGATGCGTATCGGTAAGAACGCCACGGACTGCGACGACGTCGTCGCTTGTTAGTGATTTCATGCCTTAAGGGTGCGCCCGCTGCCTTGTTATTTTCTTGTAACCTTGGCGGCGTGTCCCCCGTTTGAAGGGGCGCATTCTGAGCGTCCTAGAAAGCGGCGGAGCAGCCGCGTTCTGAGCTGCGGCTACGTCCGGACGACGGCCCTACGCCAGGGTGTAGCCGGCCCCGCGGACAGTCTTCAGCCAGCGGGGCTGCCTCGCGTCGTCCCCCAGCTTGCGGCGCAGGTTACCGACGTGGGTTTCGATAATTCTGCCAGCGTCCCGCACACCGGCATCGCTGCCGCCCATGGTGCCCGCTTCCCGCTTCGCAAGACCCAAAAGCCCGACGAGTTCCGCCTTGCTGACAACGCCGCTCCCCCGCTGCAGCAGGATGTACAGGAGGTCGAACTCAGTACGGGTCAGCTGCAGGGCGCGACCGCCGAGCGTCGCGGCCCGCGTTGCGCTGTTGATCGCCAGCCCGTTGTGCTCGAAGGCCTGGGCAGCTGGCAGGCCCTGGGCAACTGGCAGGCCCTGGGCAGCTGGAACGTCCAGCGCTACTCCAAGGCCCCGCGCTACTGGCAGACCGTGGGCCGGAGCGGGTGGAGGCGTGGTCTTCGCCTTGGCCGAGCCCCGCAGCCGGGGCGAAACCAGTGGTGCCTGCCGCGGCGTCACGATCGGCGGGACCGTCAGTTGCCGGGGCCTGCGCAGCATGCCGTCAACACGGGCCCGCAGCTCCCGCGGGCGGATGGGTTTGACCATGTAATCGTCAGCACCGGCGTCGAAGCCCTTTAAGGTCGCTGCAAGGCCGCTTCGCGCGGTGATAATCAGAATGTAGGTGTGGCTGAATTCGCGGATGCGCCGCAGCACCTCATAGCCATCGATGTCCGGAAGCACCAGATCCAGCGTGACGGTGTCCGGCTGCTTGGCACGCACCAGCGCAAGCCCGGCTTCGCCGGTGGCAGCGCAGTGCACCACGAAGCCGGCCTCCCCGAGCGTGGTCCGCAAGAGGGACCTGACTTCCTCGTCCCGGTCGATGACGACAACGACGCGACGATCATTCATCCCTTACCCCCTGTAAGGACCGCATGATTTAAGACTGCGTCTCAGCCTACTAGCCGCGCGGCGAAAACCGGGGCATGGCCCTACTGTCGCACCGCCCGTGTGAGCTCCGCCCGGGCGAGCAGTTCGCTGTCGGAGGGGTAGGCCACTTCCTCGAACACGAGGGGGTGCGGTGCAGCCAGGACCGAACGGGCGTCGCGCTTCCTTGCCAGCAGGCGCTCGTGCAGCCACTCCGGACGTTCCTGTCCCTCCCCCACGTACAACGCCGAGCCCACCAGGGCACGCACCATGTTGTGGCAGAAGGCGTCGGCCTGGACCGTGACGACGATGACGCCGTCCTGCCCGCGCGCAAACTCGAACCGCTGCAGCTCCCGGACGGTGGTGGAACCCTCCCGCGGCTTGCAGAAGGACAGGAAGTTGTGCAGGCCCAGCAGCTGCGCCGCCCCTTCGTTCAGCTGGTCCACGTCCAGGGCCGTCTTGTGCCAGAGCGTGCTGTACCGGCCAAGCGGATCCCACTTCTCCGGGCCGTCCGCGATGCGGTAGCTGTAGCGGCGCCACAGGGCGGAGAACCGGGCGTCGAACCCTTCAGGGGCGACGGCGGCCTTGTGGACCATGATGGCGCCGGTCTGGTCCCCCAGCCCGCGGCCGAGCGTGCCCCGCAGGCGGCGCAGGAGGGCGACGGCGGGATCTACGTCCGCACCACGGTTCAGTCCCAGCCACTCGGCTTCCGTGAGATCCAGGTGGACCACCTGGCCACGGGCGTGCACGCCCGCGTCGGTGCGGCCTGCCACCGTGACTCGTATGGGGCGGCGGAGCAGCAGCTCCAGCGCGCCCTCCAAAACTCCCTGGACGGTACGCCGTCCCGGCTGCACTGCCCACCCGCTGAACGGACCGCCGTCGTACGCCAGATCGAGCCGGATACGCAAAAACCCGCCGCCCCCCAAAACGGGGGCAGCGGGTTTTTGGTGGGTCATAGACTCAAGTCTATGCGAAGGATTTGGCGAATTACTTCGCGTCCTTCTCTTCGGCCGGAGCCTCTTCAGCAGCAGCCTCTTCAGCCGGAGCTTCCTCAGCAGCAGCTTCTTCAGCCGGAGCTTCTTCAGCAGCGGGAGCCTCAGCAGCTTCGGTCTCAACGACCTCTGCCTCGGGTGCTTCCTCTGCAGCCGGAGCAGCAGCGGCGGCAGCCTGGGTGGCCTCGGCTACAACAGCCTGCTTGGCGGAAACCGGATCGAGAACCAGCTCGATGACAGCCATGGGAGCGTTGTCGCCCTTACGGTTGCCGATCTTGGTGATGCGGGTGTAGCCGCCGTTGCGGTTCTCCACAGCCTGCGCGATGTCGGTGAACAGCTCGTGGACGACGCCCTTGTTGCTGATCAGGCCGAGAACGCGGCGGCGGGAAGCGAGGTCGCCACGCTTGGCGAAGGTGACCAGGCGCTCTGCGTACGGCTTCAGGCGCTTGGCCTTGGTGACCGTGGTGGTGATCCGCTTGTGCTCGAACAGTGCTGCTGCCAGGTTCGCGAGCATGAGACGCTCGTGAGCCGGGCCGCCTCCGAGGCGCGGACCCTTAGTGGGGGTAGGCATAATTGTTTCTCCTCATATGGAAGCCGGGAGGCTGCGCACTACGCGGTGCGGGCCAGCCTCTCGGCCAAGATCTGCTTGTTAGAGCTCGTCGTCGCTGAACGCGGCGTCGTCCTCTTCGATGGCTGCGGCGCGGGCTGCCAGGTCGAAACCGGGAGGGGAGTCCTTCAGGGACAGACCCAGTTCAACCAGCTTTGCCTTGACCTCATCGATGGACTTCGCACCGAAGTTGCGGATGTCCATCAGGTCAGCCTCGGAGCGGGCAACGAGTTCACCCACGGTGTGGATGCCCTCACGCTTGAGGCAGTTGTAGGAACGGACGGTGAGGTCCAGATCCTCGATCGGCAGAGCCATGTCTGCTGCCAGGGCAGCATCCGTCGGCGACGGGCCAATCTCGATACCCTCAGCTGCGGTGTTCAGCTCGCGGGCCAGACCGAACAGTTCCACCAGGGTGGTGCCTGCGGAAGCAACGGCATCGCGCGGGGCGATGGCCTGCTTGGTCTCGACATCGACAATCAGCTTGTCGAAGTCGGTGCGCTGCTCAACACGGGTGGCTTCCACGCGGAAAGTAACCTTCAGCACCGGCGAGTAGATGGAGTCAACCGGAATACGGCCGATCTCTGCGTCGCCGGACTTGTTCTGAGCTGCCGAAACGTAGCCGCGGCCGCGCTCGATGGTCAGTTCGAGTTCGAACTTGCCCTTCGAGTTCAGCGTGGCAATGTGCAGATCCGGGTTGTGGAACTCGACGCCGGCCGGCGGAGCGATGTCCGCGGCGGTGACGACTCCGGGGCCCTGCTTGCGCAGGTAAGCAACAACCGGCTCGTCGTGCTCGGAGGACACGGACAGGTTCTTGATGTTGAGGATGATCTCGGTGACATCTTCCTTGACACCCGGAACCGTCGTGAACTCGTGCAGCACGCCATCGATCCGGATGCTGGTTACAGCGGCACCGGGGATGGAGGAGAGCAGGGTACGGCGGAGGGAGTTTCCGAGGGTGTAACCGAAGCCCGGCTCCAGCGGTTCAATGATGAACCGGGAGCGGTTTTCGGAGACGACCTCTTCGGAGAGGGTGGGGCGCTGTGCAATGAGCACTTAGGTTTCCTTTCGGCGAGCATCCGCTATATGACGCAACACAGGTGGTGGAAAATCGGTCTGAGGACTTAACGCGGCGGGCTTGCCCGGACCCGAAACGGGTCCGGGCAAGCTCCGGCTGCGGAAAATACTTAGACGCGGCGGCGCTTCGGCGGACGGCAGCCGTTGTGCGCGGCGGGGGTGACGTCCTGGATGGAGCCAACCTCGAGGCCGGCAGCCTGCAGCGAACGGATGGCGGTTTCGCGTCCGGAACCCGGTCCCTTGACGAACACGTCAACCTTCTTCAGGCCGTGCTCCTGTGCACGCTTGGCGGCGGCTTCGGCAGCCATCTGCGCAGCGAACGGGGTGGACTTACGCGAGCCCTTGAATCCAACCTCACCGGCGGAAGCCCAGCTGATCACAGCACCGGTCGGGTCCGTGATGGACACAATGGTGTTGTTGAACGTGCTCTTGATGTGCGCCTGGCCAAGCGCGATATTCTTCTTGTCCTTCTTACGCGGCTTGCGAACCGCGCCACGAGTCTTCGGGGGCATTTCTTCTCCTACAGAAAGTTATTTGGGGGAAGGCCTTGCTGATCCCACATTTGCCGTCAGGCAAGTGCGGTTTAGCGGGCCTTCTTCTTGCCGGCGACGGTACGCTTCGGGCCCTTGCGGGTACGAGCGTTGGTCTTCGTACGCTGACCGCGTACGGGCAGGCCCTTGCGGTGACGCAGGCCTTCGTAGCTGCCGATTTCAACCTTGCGGCGGATATCTGCTGCTACTTCGCGGCGAAGGTCACCCTCAACCTTGTAGTTGCCTTCAATGTAGTCACGCAGCTCTACCAGCTGCGCATCCGTCAGGTCCTTGACCCGAACGTCAGCGCTGATGCCGGTGGCAGCCAGGGTTTCGTGTGCACGGGTCTTGCCCACGCCGTAGATGTAAGTAAGCGCAATTTCCAGCCGCTTTTCGCGGGGAATGTCTACGCCAGCGAGACGAGCCATAGTGGCGGTACTCCTTGAATAAACCGGAGGTCGTAGGCAGTACACCCGCACTTTCAGTGCGGCCCCAGCCTCCGACCGGGGGTTAGCTGTCCGGGCTCATGCGTCCCAGTTCAGCTTGTGCTGCCTTTATTTACTTGCGTGGGTTAGCAACCCAGGGATTCCCTGACGGGAATTAGCCCTGGCGCTGCTTGTGGCGCGGGTTCTCGCAGATCACCATGACCCGGCCGTTACGGCGGATCACTTTGCACTTTTCGCAGATCTGCTTGACGCTCGGCTTGACCTTCATGGCGTTCCTTTGCGTGATAGCAGTTGGGCCGTTGGAGCGGTCTTAGGCAATTGCCTTGGCCGCCCAACGTTTACTTGTAGCGGTAGACGATACGACCACGTGTCAGGTCATAAGGGCTCAGCTCCACCACTACGCGGTCCTCAGGAAGAATCCTGATGTAGTGCTGGCGCATCTTCCCAGAGATGTGTGCAAGGACCACGTGCTTGTTGGTGAGCTCAACGCGAAACATCGCGTTGGGCAGCGCCTCAGTCACTACGCCCTCGATCTCAATGACCCCGTCCTTCTTGGCCATATCCTCCGCTAACTGTTGTTTGCCACAGCCTTCGGGCTTGCACCATGAAAGACTGCGGACGTTTTTGATTTGATTGACCGTCGCCCTCCGGCCGCAAATGGGCGTGGCAGGGCAGACAACCAACATGCAACTCTACGGCATTCGGCCCGGAAAGTTAAATCCAGCCATGTTAGCGCACATTGCCCGGGTATGCACCAAATTCGCCCGCTGGAGTTGTTACGGCCTGGGCGCTGCTGATCCCGTCCAAAATGGCCAAACGTACGACGTCGGCTGCCGCACTCTGCAGCGTAATGAGACTTATCTGCCGGGCCGCTTCCGTACTCCTGTCCAGCTCCTGGCCCCCGGTGGCGAGGCAGAACACGGTGTCCCCGTCGGCCAGGGTGTGGCTCGGATTCAGCGCCCGCGCCAGCCCCGCGTGGGCAGCCGAGGCGGTCCGCTTGCACTCGGCCACGTCAAGCCCGGCATTCGTGGCGACCACGACGAGGGTGGTGTTAAGCGCTGGGCCGGGTTCCGTCCCGACGGCCGAAACCCTCTGCGTGCTCGCTCGTTCCTCCCCACCGGCCCCCTCGCCTCGCAAGCTCGGCGAGGGAACCCCGCCGTCGTGGCCCCAGCTTAGACGCACGCTGCCGGGTTCCACCCGCTGCTCCGGTGTGCCCGGCTCACCGGAAGCCTCTGCTGCCAGCGGAAGGCCGAGCGCATTGACCACTGCCAGGGCACCGACCACCACGCCGTTCTCCAGGGTGATGGACGCTGTGCCCACGCCGCCTTTGTATTTCCCGCGTCCGATGACGGCTCCGGTGCCGGCACCCACGTTGCCGCGTTCGACGTCGTGCCCTTCGGTTTGCGCTCCTGCAGCCGCTGCCGCCGTGTACCCCATGGTCTCGTCCGGGCGGGCGTTGAAGTCGCCGCCGCGGCCGAGGTCGAAGATGGCGGCTGCCGGCACGATGGGCACTACCCCACCCGTCACGGCGAAGCCGCGGCCCTGCTCCTCGCACCAGCGCTGGACGCCGTGCGCTGTAACCAGCCCGTAGGCGCTGCCGCCTGTGAGCACCACGGCGTCCACGGTGCGCACCAGGGTGGTGGGGTCCAGAGCATCGGTCTCATGGGTGCCTGGTCCTCCCCCGCGAACGTCCACCGAACCCACTGTCCCCGCAGAAGGCAGCACCACGGTCACCCCGCTCAGCCACCCGCCGTCGGACTTCTGCTGGTGCCCCACACGCACGCCTAGCACGTCGGTGATCTGTCCCTGCGCTGCGGCTCCGCCACTCGGTCCCATGGCTCCCATTCTGCCCCGGGAGCTGACACGGCGACGCAGAAAGATACCCATGACGCGCAAAATCCCTGGCGACACCGGAATTCCGGTAGCGTCAGGGATTTTGCGTGTCGCCAGGCTAGGTGCGAGTCGCCCAACTAAAAGCGTGTCCTCAGGGGATCGGGACCGGCACCACGCCAAGGGGCGCGAGCCTGGCCGCGCCGCCGTCGGGCGAGGACAGCACCCAGATGCCCTTCTCGTGGACGGCCACGGAGTGCTCCCACTGGCACGAACGCTTGCCGTCGGTGGTGACCACGGTCCAGTCGTCCTCCAGCACTGCCGTCTCGATGCCGCCGCGAACCAGCATGGGTTCGATGGCAAGGCACAGGCCGGGGCGGATCTTCGGACCGCGGTGGCTGGTGCGGTAGTTCAGGACGTCGGGGGCCATGTGCATCTCGGAGCCGATGCCGTGGCCCACGTAGTCCTCGAGGATGCCCAGGGGCTTGCCCGGGACGGAGGAGACATAGTCGTCCACTGCCGCACCGATGTCGCCCACGAACTTGCCCTTGGCCAGGGCTGCGATGCCGTGCCACATGGCCGTCTCGGTGACGTCGGAGAGGCGCTGGTCCTCCGGGTCCGGCGTTCCCACGATCACAGTCCGCGCCGAGTCGGAGTGCCAGCCGTTGACGATGGCGCCGCCGTCGATGGAGATGATGTCCCCGTCCTGGAGGACCTTGTCGCCCGGGATGCCGTGGACCACTTCCTCATTGACGGAAGTGCAGATGGTGGCGGGGAACCCGTGGTAGCCCAGGAAGTTGGACTTGGCACCAGCCTCGAGCAGCACGGCAGCGAAGACCTCGTCGAGCTGCTTCGTGGTGACCCCGGGGGCAGCCGCGGCCACGGCAGCATCGAGGGCGCGGCTCAGGACGAGCCCGGCCTCGTGCATGGTGCGCATCTGGGCGTTGGTCTTGTATTCAATCCGTGGCTGGCCGAATGCCATCAGCGGTTTTTCCTCTCAATGTGCCTCGTCCTTGCGGCCGCAGGATGCGGGACCGGAAAGCGCGGGGCTAAATGCCGGAGGCCCCCCCCAATAATCCGGGAGGAGCCTCGCAGCGTTGGAACTAATTTCAGGCGGCCTGAGCTTCCTTGATGGCCTGCATGACGCGGTCGGTGACCTCGTCGATCTGGCCGATGCCGTCAACCTGGGTCAGGATGCCGCGTTCGGCGTACTTGGCCACAACGGCTTCGGTCTGCTCGTGGTACAGATCCAGGCGGTGGCGGATGACGGCTTCGTTGTCGTCACTGCGTCCGGTTTCCTTCGCACGGCCCAGCAGGCGGGCAACGAGTTCCTCGTCATCGGCCGTGAGCTGCAGGACAACGTCCAACTTCTGGTCGCCGTCGGCCAGGATCTGGTCCAGGTAATCAACCTGGGCGGTGGTGCGCGGGTAGCCGTCCAGCAGGAAGCCGTCCTCGACGTCGGCTTCGCTGAGACGGTCGCGGACCATCTTGTTGGTCACGCTGTCCGGGACGAAGTCGCCCGCGTCCATGTACTTCTTGGCCTCAACGCCGAGCGGCGTCTCACCCTTGACGTTGGCGCGGAAGATGTCGCCGGTGGAGATCGCAACGACGCCGAGGCGGTCTGAGATGCGTTCCGCCTGCGTGCCCTTGCCCGAACCCGGTGGTCCGATAATCAACATTCTGGTCATCGCAATAGCCCTTCGTAGTGACGCTGCTGTAGCTGCGCGTCAATTTGCTTGACGGTTTCCAGGCCAACGCCCACCATGATCAGGATCGAGGTGCCACCGAACGGGAAGTTCTGGTTTGCGTTGATCAGCACGAGCGCCACCAGCGGGATCAGTGCCACGAAGCCAAGGTAAATGGCACCGGGCAGCGTGATGCGCGACAGGACGTACTGCAGGTAATCCGCGGTCGGCTTGCCGGCACGGATACCCGGGATGAAGCCGCCGTATTTCTTCATGTTGTCGCTGACCTCTTCAGGGTTGAAGGTGATCGCGACATAGAAGTAGGTAAAGAAAACGATCATGGCGAAATAGAGTGCCATGTAGATGGGGTGGTCCCCGCGGGTCAGGTTGTTGTTGATCCACTCAACCCACGGCTGGATGGACTCCCCCGGTTTCGGCTGGTTGAACTGTGAGATCAACGCCGGCAGGTAGAGCATCGAGGAAGCGAAGATGACGGGAATGACGCCGGCCATGTTCACCTTGATGGGAATGTAGGTGCTGGTGCCGCCCACTGTGCGGCGGCCGATCATGCGCTTGGCGTACTGCACCGGGATGCGGCGCTGGGACTGCTCCACGAAGACCACCAGGGCAACGGTCAGCAGGCCGATGGCCAGGACGATGAAGAACGTGCCCGGACCCTGTGCGGACCAGATGGCGCCCAGGGAGGTGGGGAAACCGGCAGCGATCGCCGTGAAGATGAGCAGCGACATGCCGTTGCCGACGCCCTTCTCGGTCACGAGCTCACCCATCCACATGATGAGGCCGGTGCCGGCCGTTAGCGTGATGACGATGAGGATCGTGGTGATGACGCTCTGGTCCGGGATGATCGGCAAGTTGCAGCCGGGCAGCAGCTGGCCTGACCGCGCCAGCGACACCAGCGTCGTGGCGTTCAGCAGGCCAAGGGCAATCGTCAGGTACCGCGTGTACTGCGTCAGCTTGGACTGCCCCGAGGCACCCTCTTCGTACAGCTGCTGGAACCGCGGGATGACCACGCGCAGCAGCTGCACAATGATGCTCGCCGTGATGTACGGCATGATTCCCAGAGCGAAGATGGAGACCTGCAGCAACGCACCGCCGCTGAAAAGATTGACGAGCTGGTAGATCCCGCCCTGGGTCTGCCCGTTCGACAAGCATTGCTGGACATTCTGGTAGCTCACACCGGGCGAGGGGATAAAGGCTCCCAAGCGGAAGATTGTGATGATTCCCAGCGTGAACAACAACTTGCGTCGCAGATCAGGCGTCCGAAACGCCCGGCCGAATGCGCTTAGCAAGCGTCCTCCTCAGTTGTTAATAAGTCTCGTGATGCAGGTGTATAAACCCAACAACCGAGTCTAACCGGTGTTTGCGGCATGCGAACAATCCGGAAGACCCAATAGGTATGAAAAAACTCCCGGCACAGGGGCCTCGGCCCCCGTACCGGGAGTTTGCGCAGCGGGCTATTGCCCACCGGCTCCGGGACGGAATCCCTTAGAGCGCGGTGGTGCTGCCGCCGGCTGCTGCAATCTTTTCTGCGGCGCTGGCCGAGAATGCGTGGACGGTGACGTCAACCTTGACGGTGATGTCGCCGGTGCCCAGCACCTTGACGGGCTGGTTCTTGCGAACGGCACCCTTTTCGACCAGGTTCTCCACGGTGACTGCGCCACCTTCCGGGAACAGCTCGTTGAGCTTGTCCAGGTTTACAACCTGGAACTCAACCCGGAACGGGTTCTTGAAGCCGCGCAGCTTCGGCAGGCGCATGTGCAGCGGCAGCTGGCCGCCGGCAAAGCCAGCCTTTACCTGGTAGCGGGCCTTCGTACCCTTGGTACCGCGACCTGCGGTCTTACCCTTGGAGCCCTCACCACGACCAACACGGGTCTTGGCGGTCTTGGCACCCGGGGCGGGACGCAGGTGGTGAACCTTCAGAGCGCTCTGCTTCTCAGCAGCTGCGGTCTCAGCGGTGTTCTTCTCAGCCATTACTTCGCCTCCTCAACATTCACGAGGTGCGGAACCGTGTTGAGCATTCCGACGGTCACAGCGTCAGCGGTGCGGACAACGGTGTGTCCGATGCGCTTGAGGCCGAGCGACCGAAGGGTGTCGCGCTGGTTCTGCTTGGCGCCAATGACGCCCTTGATCTGGGTGATCTCCAACTTGGCGTCGGAGGGAGTCAGGTTCTTAGCCATAACCTAGACACCTGCCTTCTGGTTCATCAGAGCCTTCACCAGTGCCGGCGGAGCGATCTCGTCGAGGGGCAGGCCACGGCGTGCTGCCACGGCTGCCGGCTCTTCGAGGCGCTTCAGGGCATCAACGGTCGCGTGAACGATGTTGATGGCGTTGGAGGAACCGAGCGACTTGGAGAGGATGTCGTGGACGCCCACGCACTCCAGTACTGCACGGACCGGACCACCGGCGATAACACCGGTACCGGCGGAAGCCGGACGCAGCATTACGACACCAGCGGCGGCTTCACCCTGAACGCGGTGAGGAATGGTGTTGCCAACGCGGGGAACGCGGAAGAAGGACTTCTTGGCCTCTTCAACGCCCTTGGCGATAGCAGCGGGAACTTCCTTGGCCTTGCCGTAGCCGACGCCGACCATACCGTTGCCGTCACCAACGACGACGAGTGCGGTGAAGCTGAAGCGACGACCACCCTTGACGACCTTGGAGACGCGGTTGATGGTGACAACGCGCTCTACGAACTGGTTCTTCTCGGCTTCACGTCCGCCATCGCGGCCGCCACGGCCACCGCGGTCGCCGCGGCCCTGGCCACGGTCGCCACGCTCGCCGCGACGGGCGCCACCACGGCGGTCGTCAGCAGCGGCGGGGGCAGTGGTCTCAGCAGCTGCGGCTTCGGGAGCCTTCTCTTCTGCAGACACAGTGTCCTTTTCCTTGTTTGCTTCGGTCACAGTGACAGCCCACCTTCGCGTGCACCGTCAGCGACGGCGGCGATCCGGCCGTGGTACTTGTTACCACCACGGTCGAAGACAACAGCTTCGACGCCGGCAGCCTTGGCACGCTCGGCTACGAGCTCGCCAACGCGCTTGGCCTTGGCGGTCTTGTCACCGTCGAATGCACGAAGGTCAGCTTCCAGAGTGGACGCACTTGCTACGGTCTGGCCAATGGTGTCGTCGACAACCTGGACAAATACGTGGCGTGCGGAGCGGTTGACGACCAGGCGAGGACGTACAGCCGTTCCGGAAATGCGCTTGCGGATACGAAGCTGGCGGCGGCTGCGCGAAGCAGACTTGCTCTTGTTCGTACGCTTCTTGTTAATGGCGATGGCCATGGTTACTTACCAGCCTTTCCGACCTTGCGGCGGATGACTTCGCCCGCGTAGCGGATGCCCTTGCCCTTGTACGGGTCAGGCTTGCGCAGCTTGCGAATGTTGGCAGCAACCTCGCCGACCTGCTGCTTGTTGATGCCTGAGACAGAGAGCTTGGTCGGTCCCTCTACTGCAAAGGTGATGCCGGCCGGAGCGGTAACGCTGACCGGGTGGCTGTAGCCGAGAGCGAACTCAAGGTCAGATCCCTTGGCCTGAACGCGGTAACCGGTACCGACGATTTCAAGCTTCTTCTCGTAACCTGCGGTGACACCCTGGATCATGTTGGAGATCAGGGTGCGGGTCAGGCCGTGGAGCGAACGGGAGGCGCGCTCGTCGTTCGGGCGGGTGACGGTCAGGGTGCTGTCTTCCAGCGCAACCTCGATCGGGCTGGCCACAGTGTGGGTCAGCTCGCCCTTGGAACCCTTAACGCTGACGACAGAGCCGTCAACCTTGACCTCAACGCCGGCAGGAACGGTGATGGGGAGACGTCCAATACGTGACATTATTCTCTTCCTTTCCCGTTACCAGACGTAAGCGAGGACTTCGCCGCCCACGCCCTTCTTGCCGGCCTGCTTGTCAGTCAGGAGGCCGGAAGAGGTGGACAGAATTGCGATACCCAGGCCACCCAGCACGTGCGGCAGGTTGGTGGACTTCGCGTAAACGCGGAGACCCGGCTTGGAGATGCGACGGACACCCGCGATTGAACGCTCGCGGTTGGGGCCGAACTTGAGATCAAGGGTCAGCTTCTTGCCGACTTCTGCGTCCTCTTCCTTCCAGCCGGCGATGAAACCTTCGGCCTTCAGGATGTCAGCAACGCGAGCCTTGAGCTTGCTGTAAGGCATAGACACGGAATCGTGGTATGCCGAGTTTGCGTTACGCAGGCGCGTAAGCATATCTGCGACAGGATCTGTCATAGTCATTTGGGCACTTGCCCTTCCTCGTAACGGTTTCCGCCGTCCTGTTCCCAGGGAAGCAGAGCGGCCGGACCTTTTACGTAGTTAATTAAGCTTCGGTTTTGAACGGGAAACCAAGCGCCTTGAGCAGCGCGCGGCCTTCGTCGTCGGTCTTGGCGGTGGTCACAACCGTGATGTCCATACCGCGGGTGCGGTCGATGGAGTCCTGGTCGATCTCGTGGAACATAACCTGCTCGGTCAGACCGAAGGTGTAGTTGCCGTTGCCATCAAACTGCTTGCCGCTGAGGCCGCGGAAGTCGCGGATACGGGGCAGGGCCAGCGTGACCAGACGGTCCACGAATTCCCACATGCGGTCGCCACGCAGGGTTGCGTGTGCACCAATGGGCATGCCTTCGCGCAGCTTGAACTGGGCGATCGACTTGCGGGCCTTGGTGACCTGCGGCTTCTGGCCGGTGATCAGGGTGAGGTCGCGGACAGCGCCGTCGATCAGCTTGGAGTCCTTGGCGGCATCTCCAACACCCATGTTCACTACAACCTTGACCAGACGGGGAACCTGGTTCACGTTCTCGTACTTGAATTCCTCAAGAAGCGCGCTCTTGATGGAATCGGCGTACTTGGTCTTCAGACGAGGAACGATCTTCGTTGCCGGAGTCTCGAGAGTCTCAGTCATTAGATGTCCTTCCCGGAGCTCTTGGCCACGCGGATGCGGACGGTCTTCTTGACGCCGTCCTTCTCTACGGTGTCGAGGCGGAAACCAACGCGGGTCGGCTTCTTGGTGGACGGGTCAACCAGGGCCACGTTGGAAACGTGGATGGAAGCCTCGACAACCTCGATGCCGCCGGTCTTGGTGCCGCGCTGCGACTGTCCAACCTTGGTGTGCTTGGTTACGCGGTTGATACCCTCAACCAGCACGCGGTTGGTTTCCGGGAACACGCGCAGGACCTTGCCCTGCTTGCCACGGTCGCCGCCGCGCTCAGCCTTGGCGCCAGTGATGACCTGAACCAGGTCACCCTTCTTGATCTTAGCCATGGACTAGAGCACCTCCGGAGCCAGAGAAACGATCTTCATGAACTTCTTGTCACGGAGTTCACGACCAACCGGTCCGAAGATACGGGTACCGCGGGGGTCACCGTCGTTCTTCAGGATGACGGCTGCGTTCTCGTCAAACTTGATGTAGGAACCATCCGCACGGCGGCGTTCCTTCTTGGTACGGACGATGACAGCCTTGACGACGTCGCCCTTCTTTACGTTGCCGCCCGGAATTGCATCCTTGACGGTTGCGACGATTACGTCGCCAATGCCTGCGTAGCGACGGCCAGATCCACCGAGAACGCGAATGGTAAGGATTTCCTTAGCACCCGTGTTGTCGGCGACCTTGAGTCGCGACTCCTGCTGAATCACTATTTACTCCTTGCGTCGCGCCGGTTCTCAGACCGAAAATCTTCCTACGGAATGAGCCTTGCGGAACGGTTGATCGGGGTGTCTCTTGACCTGACTGGATTTTGCCAGACCAGGCCTAAACGCCCGTGCCACAAACAGTTGCTTCCCAGCCCTTCGAGGCGCAGGGGAACACTATGCCGTGGCACGATTGTTTACGAGGTTTGCTGTCGGCGCGCAAAAGGCGCCATACAAACTCAATATCCTAGCACAGTTCAGGGCAGACTCCATATCACCAGTCGGGGCTCCCCCGCAACGTACGACGGCGACATGTAAGGCCGGCATTCGTCCCGCCGTCGGCCGCTTCCCCGCTTAAACGCGGAAACCCCCGTTCCCAAAGGGAACGGGGGTTTCCGTTACAGACGCCAGGGGCGATGCTGCAGGTGTTACTTAGCCTTCTCGAGGATCTCCACGAGCCGCCAGTTCTTGGTGGCGGACAGCGGGCGGGTCTCGGCGATGACAACCAGGTCGCCGATGCCGGCGGTGTTCTGCTCGTCGTGTGCCTTGACCTTGGAGGTGCGGCGGATGACCTTGCCGTACAGGGCGTGCTTCACGCGGTCTTCAACCTGAACAACGATGGTCTTGTCCATCTTGTCAGAGACCACGTAGCCGCGACGCGTCTTACGGTAACCGCGCTGCTCAGCCGTAGCTGCCGTAGCAGTTTCCGTCACGTTCTCGTCCTTTTCACTCACTTGGCGTCCTCCTCGGTCTCAGCCTCGGCAGGCTTTTCAGCCTTCTTAGCTGCAGACTTCTTGGACTTCTTTTCTTCCTTGGCTTCCACAACCGGTGCGGCAACCTCGGCACGAATGCCCAGCTCGCGCTCACGGAGAACGGTGTAGATGCGTGCGATGTCCTTCTTTACCGCGCGCAGACGACCGTGGTTCTCCAGCTGTCCGGTGGCGGACTGGAAACGCAGGTTGAACAGCTCTTCCTTGGACTTGCGGAGTTCTTCAACGAGACGCTCGTTGTCGAAACCGTCCAGCTGTGCGGGTGCAAGATCCTTTGACCCAACTGCCATTTCTATTCACCACCTTCGCGACGCACAATGCGTGCCTTCAACGGGAGCTTGTGGATCGCCAGGCGCAGGGCCTCGCGAGCTACCTCATCACTGACACCGGAGAGTTCAAAGAGAACCCGGCCCGGCTTGACGTTGGCGACCCACCATTCCGGCGAACCCTTACCGGAACCCATGCGGGTTTCGGCAGGCTTCTTGGTCAGCGGACGGTCCGGGTAGATGTTGATCCAGACCTTACCGCCACGCTTGATGTGGCGGGTCATCGCGATACGGGCAGATTCGATCTGACGGTTCGTGACGTATGCCGGGCTCAGGGCCTGGATGCCGTACTCACCGAAGGAGACCTTGGTACCGCCCGTGGCAGCGCCGGAACGACCCGGGTGGTGCTGCTTACGGTGCTTGACTCGACGTGGGATAAGCATTTAAGCCTGTCCTCCTTCTGCTGCCTGTGCCGGAGCTGCTGCCTCGGCTGCCGGAGCTGCGGCAGCCGGTGCTGCGTCGGCTGCCGGACGGTCGTTACGACGACGGCGGTCACCACGGTCGGCGCCACCCGGGCGGCCCGGACGGTCGCCGGAACGGCCACGGGACGGAGCAGCAGCTGCCTGCTGAGCCAGTTCCTTGGAGGTGACGTCGCCCTTGTAGATCCAGACCTTCACGCCGATGCGGCCGAAGGTGGTCTTGGCTTCGTAGAAGCCGTAGTCGATGTTCGCGCGGAGGGTGTGCAGGGGCACACGGCCTTCGCGGTAGAACTCCGAGCGGGACATTTCTGCGCCACCCAGACGGCCCGAGCAAGCGATACGGATACCCTTGGCACCGGCACGCTGTGCGGACTGCATGGCCTTCTTCATCGCGCGGCGGAATGCCACGCGGGAAGTCAGCTGCTCTGCAACACCCTGGGCAACAAGCTGGGCTTCCATCTCGGGGTTCTTGACCTCGAGGATGTTCAGCTGGACCTGCTTGCCGGTGAGCTTTTCGAGCTCGCCGCGGATGCGGTCTGCCTCGGCGCCGCGGCGGCCGATGACGATGCCCGGACGTGCCGTGTGGATGTCCACGCGGACACGGTCGCGGGTGCGCTCGATCTCGACCTTGGCGATGCCGGCGCGCTCCATGCCCGTGGACATGAGCTGGCGGATACGGATGTCCTCGCGAACGAAGTCCTTGTACCGCTGGCCGGACTTGGTGCTGTCAGCGAACCAGTGCGATACGTGATCGGTGGTGATGCCGAGTCGGAACCCGTGCGGGTTTACTTTCTGTCCCACTTAGCGAGCCTCCTCTTTCTCCGGGGTAGCGACTACCACGGTGATGTGGCTGGTGCGCTTCTTGATCTGAAATGCACGACCCTGGGCACGCGGCTGGAACCGCTTCATGGTCGGGCCTTCATCAACAAACGCTTCGCTGATGATGAGGTCACCTTCGTCGAACGCAACACCGTCGCGGTCCGCGAGGACCCGGGCGTTGGAGATCGCCGACTGAACTACCTTGAATACCGGCTCCGAAGCTGCCTGGGGGGCAAACTTCAGAATTGCCAGAGCCTCGTTCGCTTGCTTACCACGAACAAGGTTGACGACGCGCCGGGCCTTCATAGGCGTTACGCGGATGTGGCGCGCAATTGCCTTGGCTTCCATTGCTTTCCTTCTCTCGTCTTTGACGTAAGTGCAGGCGCCTAGCGGCGCTTGCCCTTACGGTCGTCCTTGACATGGCCGCGGAATGTCCGCGTGGGAGCGAATTCGCCGAGCTTGTGCCCGACCATCGACTCGGTGACAAACACCGGGATGTGCTTGCGTCCGTCGTGCACGGCGATCGTGTGCCCGAGCATGTCGGGGATGATCATCGAGCGGCGGGACCAGGTCTTGATGACGTTCTTGGTGCCCTTTTCGTTTTCCCTTGCGACCTTCACAAAGAGGTGCTGGTCAACGAAAGGACCTTTTTTCAGGCTGCGTGGCATGTGTCCAGGCTCCTATCGCTTGTTCTTGCCAGTACGACGGCGACGAACAATAAGCTTGTCGCTCTCTTTGTTGGGGCGGCGGGTACGGCCTTCAGGCTTACCGTTCGGGTTGACCGGGTGACGACCACCGGAGGTCTTACCTTCACCACCACCGTGCGGGTGGTCAACCGGGTTCATGGCGACACCACGGACGGTCGGGCGAACGCCCTTCCACCGCATACGGCCGGCCTTGCCCCAGTTGATGTTCGACTGCTCGGCGTTGCCGACCTCGCCGATCGTGGCGCGGCAGCGCACGTCAACGTTGCGGATTTCGCCGGAGGGCAGACGCAGCTGGGCGAAACGGCCTTCCTTGGCGACGAGCTGAACAGAAGCACCGGCGGAACGGGCCATCTTGGCACCGCCGCCCGGGCGCAGCTCCACCGCGTGGATAACCGTACCCACGGGGATGTTGCGCAGGGGCAGGTTGTTGCCAGGCTTGATGTCAGCGTTGGCGCCGGCTTCCACGAAGTCGCCCTGGGAGAGCTTGTTCGGGGCGATGATGTAACGCTTGGTGCCATCAACGTAGTGCAGGAGGGCGATGCGAGCCGTGCGGTTCGGATCGTACTCGATTTCGGCAACGCGGGCGTTGACGCCGTCCTTGTCGTGGCGACGGAAGTCGATCAGACGGTACTGGCGCTTGTGGCCACCACCCTTGTGACGGGTCGTGATCTTACCGGTGTTGTTACGGCCGCCCTTTTTGGGCAGCGGACGTACCAACGACTTTTCCGGCGTCGACCGCGTGATTTCGGTGAAGTCCGCTACGCTCGAGCCGCGACGGCCCGGGGTAGTCGGCTTATATTTACGGATTCCCATAATTCATTTCCTCGTTAAAGTGGTCTCCGCTACGCGAGCGGACCGCCGAAGATGTCGATCGTGCCTTCTTTGAGGGTCACAATGGCACGCTTGGTGTTCTTGCGGGTTCCCCAGCCGAATTTGGTGCGCTTGCGCTTACCGGCACGGTTGATGGTGTTGATCGATTCGACTTTGACGGAGAAAATCTTCTCCACGGCCAGCTTGATCTCGGTCTTGTTCGAGCGGGGGTCCACCAGGAAGGTGTACTTGCCCTCATCGATCAGGCCGTAGCTCTTTTCCGAGACGACGGGTGCAAGCACGACGTCGCGCGGGTCTTTGATGGTGGCTGCGCTCACTTGGCATCCTCCTCGTTCTTTGCAGCCTTGTCAGCAACGAATGCTTCGTAGGCAGCCTTGGTGAAGACTACGTCGTCGGAAACGAGCACGTCGTAGGTGTTCAGCTGGTCCACGTACAGGACGTGAACTTCGGCGAGGTTGCGCACGGAGAGTGCAGCAACGTCGTTCGCGCGCTCGATGACGACCAGCAGGTTCTTGCGCTCGGAAACTCCGCGCAGGGCTGCCAGTGCTGCCTTGGAGGACGGCTTGTCGCCGGCAACCAGTTCAGAAACGACGTGGACGCGGCCGTTGCGGGCGCGGTCAGAGAGAGCGCCGCGCAGTGCAGCAGCAATCATCTTCTTGGGGGTGCGCTGGCTGTAGTCACGCGGGGTGGGACCGTGGACAACGCCACCGCCGGTCATGTGCGGAGCACGGATCGAGCCCTGACGGGCGCGGCCGGTACCCTTCTGCTTGAACGGCTTGCGGCCTGCACCGGAAACTTCGGCGCGGGTCTTGGTCTTGTGGGTACCCTGGCGAGCAGCAGCGAGCTGGGCAACGACGACCTGGTGCAGCAGCGGCACGTTGGTCTGAACGTCGAAGATCTCTGCAGGCAGGTCAACCTTGACAGTGTTAGCCATTGAACTAGGCTCCCTTCACGGCGGTGCGTACGAGTACGACCTGGCCGCGGGCACCGGGAACGGCGCCCTTGATCAGGAGCAGCGACTTCTCGACGTCAACCGCGTGGACCGTGAGGTTCAGCGTGGTGTGACGAACGGCGCCCATGCGGCCGGCCATTTTCATGCCCTTGAAGACGCGGCTCGGGGTGGATGCTCCACCGATAGAACCGGGCTTACGGTGGTTCTTGTGGGCACCGTGGGAAGCTCCAACGCCGTGGAAGCCGTGACGCTTCATAACACCGGCGAAGCCCTTACCCTTGGTGGTGCCTACGACGTCGATCTTCTGGCCGGCTTCGAAGACCTCTACGGAGAGCTCCTGGCCCAGCTCGTACTCAGCAGCATCTGCGGTACGGAGTTCGACGACGTGACGGCGAGGCGTGACGCCTGCCTTTTCAAAGTGACCAGCCAGCGGCTTGGTGACCTTGCGGGGATCGATCTGGCCGTAGCCGATCTGAACGGCGACGTAGCCATCAACTTCTGCGTTACGCAGCTGGGTGATGACGTTCGAGTCAGCCTGGACAACAGTGACGGGGATGAGCTTGTTGTTCTCGTCCCAGACCTGGGTCATGCCGAGCTTCGTGCCCAGCAGGCCCTTTACGTTACGGGTTGCGGTCATAGTCTCTCAGCACCTCCCTACAGCTTGATTTCGATGTTCACGTCGGCCGGCAGGTCGAGACGCATGAGCGAGTCAACAGCCTTGGGCGTGGGGTCGATAATGTCGATCAGACGCTTGTGCGTGCGCATTTCAAAGTGCTCGCGGCTGTCCTTGTACTTGTGGGGAGAGCGGATAACGCAGTACACGTTCTTCTCCGTGGGCAGCGGCACGGGGCCGACTACCGTTGCGCCTGCGCGCGTGACCGTCTCAACGATCTTCCGTGCTGAAACGTCAATGACCTCGTGGTCGTATGACTTCAGCCGGATGCGGATTTTTTGTCCCGCCATGTCGCCTGACTCTCTTTCAGTAAGTGCTGCTCTGTTTACTTGCGTGTTGCATGTGGCTGCCGAAGCATTTGAAGTCGTAACTACCACCCGCCGCACAAGCTGAATCCGGATGAATCCGGGTTCCTCAACCTGCCGACGTAACCGACCCCCGCGGTCGGGCGTGTCGCGCCGTGCAAAACGCACGAGCCCGCATTTCCTTGGGGGGTGGGTTATGTTTGGGCTCCAACCTGGACCCTGGCACCCGGCATTATCCGGATCGGGACGCGAAGAAGCGCTTGAACAACTCATCTAGTATGCCGGAATTTGTCCGAGGAAGCGAATCGGGCCCCGGAGGGCATCACCTGCTGCCTCAATCCCCGCCTGCCCGGTCGTTGCCGACGGCCACCTCCGGTTGGATGATGGGTTGATGGCCGCGCAGAACGCCGACGCTGGCAGCGACGTAGTGAACGCAGATGCAGTGCAGGACCTCGCCCGGCGCCTGCGCCCGGATTTCACGCTGGGCGTTGCTGCCGCCGCCTTCCAGATCGAAGGTTCCCTTGCAGCGGACGGGCGCGGGCCGGCAGGCTGGGATGCCTTTGCGGCCACACCGGGCAACATCCTCAACGGGCATTCGCCGGCGGTGGCCTGTGACCACTATAACCGCGTGCCGGAGGACGTTGCCCTCATGCGCGAACTCGGCATCGACTCGTACCGCTTCTCGATATCGTGGCCCAGGATCCATCCGGAGGGCCGCGGCTCAGCCAACCCGCGGGGCCTGGACTTCTACGACCGGCTGGTGGACCTGCTGCTGGCGGCCGGAATAGCCCCCATGGCCACGCTCTACCACTGGGACACTCCCCTCCCCCTTGAGCGCAGCGGCGGCTGGATGAACCGCGCTACGGCTGAGCACTTCGCGGAGTATGCGGCAGCCGCCGGAAAGCGGCTCGGCGACCGCGTGGCGCAGTGGGTCACGCTCAACGAACCCGTCTCGGTCACACTGAACGGCTACGCACTCGGCGTCCATGCGCCCGGCCGCGACCTGCTGTTCAACGCGCTGCCCTCGGTCCACCACCAGCTGCTCGGCCACGGACTCGCGGTCCAGGCGCTGCGCTCCGCCGGCGTGGCCGGGACCGTCGGCGTGACCAACCTGCACTCCCCCGTTCGCCCTGCCACACGTCGGCTGGCGGACAGGCTGCTGGCCAAGGTCTGCGACCTTGTCCTCAATCGTGTGTACGCCGATCCCATCCTCCTGGGACGCTACCCCGCCCCGCCGCTTGCCGCCCGCCCCTGGTTCAGATTCTTGTCCCGGACGTCCGACGACGACCTCCGCCTGATCAGCCAGCCGCTCGACTTCTACGGGGTGAACTACTACTACCCTGTGCGCGTTGCAGCAGGCCAAGGACCACCTGACACCCCGGCAGGCAACGCCCGGGCCATGGCACGCCTGCCGTTCCACTTTGCAGCTTTCCCTGAATACCCCACCACAGGCTTCGGGTGGCCTGTGGCGCCGGGCCATCTGGGCATCCTGCTGCGGGAGCTTAAGGACAGGTACGGGGCAGCCTTGCCGCCCGTGTACATCACCGAGAGCGGCGCAAGCTTTCCGGAGCCCGAGCATGTCACCGGTCCCATAGCGGACTCGAAGCGCATCGAATACCTGGCCCGCCACTTGGACCAGGCAGTGAACTCGACTGCGCCCGGCGGCATCGCGCACGATGTGCGGCTGCTCGGCTACTTCGTCTGGACGTTGATGGACAACTTCGAGTGGGCCGCCGGGTATTCACAGCGCTTCGGTCTGGTGCACGTGGACTTCGACACCCTGAAAAGGACGCCCAAGAAGTCCTTCTACTGGCTGCAGGCGGTCAGCCAGGCGCGGGCCCGGCCTGCCTGACGCCGCCTGATGCCGTGCGCGCGGCGGACCTACTGGTTCTTGTTCGCCCGGTTGATCCGCTTGGCGCGTTCAATCTCGTGGCGGAAGTGCTTCTTCGCCCAAACAACGCCTACCACCACGGCGGCAACCACCAGCAGGAAAATAAGCCAACCCATGATGTTCCTCTCTTTCGCGAGCACTAACCCTATCAGGCCGGCTGGCGGCCCACTATTGGGAACCGCGGATACAAAAACAGCCCCGCTGCGAGTAGCAGCGGGGCTGTTTTCGAACATCACGTCAGGCCGTTAGCCGGCCCTTCGATCCGCAATCAGCAAGAGTTACTTGTTGATCTTGGTGACACGTCCCGAACCAACGGTGCGGCCGCCTTCACGGATAGCGAAGCCGAGGCCCTCTTCCATAGCGATCGGCTGGATGAGCGCAACGGTCATCTCAGTGTTGTCGCCGGGCATAACCATTTCCGTGCCTTCCGGCAGGGTGATAACGCCGGTTACGTCCGTGGTACGGAAGTAGAACTGCGGGCGGTAGTTCGAGTAGAACGGGTTGTGACGTCCGCCTTCGTCCTTGGAGAGGATGTAGACGTTGGCCTCGAAGTCGGTGTGCGGGGTGATGGAACCTGGCTTGACGACAACCTGGCCACGCTCTACGTCGTCGCGCTTCAGACCGCGGAGCAGCAGGCCACAGTTCTCGCCGGCCCATGCCTCGTCGAGCTGCTTGTGGAACATCTCGATACCGGTAACCGTGGTCTTCTGGACCGGGCGGATACCGACGATCTCGACCTCAGAGTTGATGGCGAGGGTACCGCGCTCGGCGCGGCCCGTCACAACGGTGCCACGACCGGTGATGGTGAAGACATCTTCGATCGGCATCAGGAACGGCTTGTCACGGTCACGTACGGGGTCCGGAACGGACTCGTCGACAGCAGCCATCAGGTCCTCAACGGACTTGACCCACTCCGGGTCGCCTTCCAGAGCCTTCAGGCCGGAAACGCGGACAACCGGTGCTTCGTCGCCATCGAAGCCCTGCGAGCTCAGGAGCTCACGAACTTCCATTTCAACGAGGTCGAGGAGTTCCTCGTCGTCAACCATGTCTGCCTTGTTCAGCGCGACCAGCAGGTAGGGAACACCAACCTGGCGGGCGAGCAGAACGTGCTCGCGGGTCTGGGCCATCGGACCGTCAGTAGCGGCAACCACGAGGATTGCGCCGTCCATCTGAGCAGCACCGGTGATCATGTTCTTGATGTAGTCAGCGTGACCCGGAGCGTCTACGTGTGCGTAGTGGCGCTTCTCGGTCTGGTACTCAACGTGGGAGATGTTGATGGTAATGCCGCGCTGACGCTCTTCGGGAGCAGAGTCGATCGACGCGAAGTCACGCTTCTCGTTGAGAGTCGGGTACTTGTCGTACAGCACCTTGGAAATGGCGGCCGTCAACGTCGTCTTACCGTGGTCAACGTGACCGATGGTACCGATGTTAACGTGCGGCTTAGTCCGCTCGAACTTTGCCTTTGCCACAGGTTCCTCCTAGAACGTTTTTCAAATGGCTTACCTTCGACCGCGCTTATCGCGGCAGAAACTCCAGTAAGTCTACTTGGGGGCTTTGGATTGGTGAAATTTCAGATTCAGGAACTAATACTAGTGCCTAGAGCCTGTTCGTGCTGATGGCCGGAACCAGGACGGAACCAGTGTTCCGGCCATCCGCACTAGGTGTGTTCCGCAGGGGGAACCCACCCGGTTTTTCGCAGCTTGTCGCGTGGACAGTCCTAAGGACTACTCGCCGCGGGACTTCTGGATGATCTCGTCGGCAACTGCCTTCGGGACCTCGGCGTAGCTGTTGAACGTCATGGAGTACACAGCGCGGCCCTGGGTCTTTGAACGCAGGTCACCGATGTAGCCGAACATGCCGGACAGCGGTACGTGTGCGCGGACAACCTTGACGCCCTGGGCATCCTCCATGGACTGCATCTGGCCACGGCGGGAGTTGAGGTCACCGATAACTTCACCCATGTATTCCTCAGGGGTGCGGACCTCGACATCCATCAGCGGTTCGAGCAGAACAGGGTTCGCCTTGCGTGCAGCTTCCTTGAAAGCCATACGGCCGGCGATCTTGAACGCCATTTCCGAGGAGTCAACATCGTGGTACGCGCCGTCAACCAGCGTCGCCTTGATGCCAACAACCGGGTAGCCAGCCAGGACACCGTCGTTCAGTGCGTCCTGGATACCGGCGTCCACCGACGGGATGTACTCGCGCGGAACGCGGCCACCGGTGACCTTGTTCTCGAACTCGTACAGCTCGCCTTCGGCAGTGTCCAGAGGCTCGATCGCGATCTGGATCTTTGCGAACTGGCCGGAACCACCGGTCTGCTTCTTGTGCGTGTAGTCGTGACGCTCAACAGCACGCTTGATGGTTTCGCGGTAAGCAACCTGCGGCTTGCCAACGTTGGCCTCGACCTTGAACTCGCGGCGCATGCGGTCCACCAGGATGTCCAGGTGGAGCTCGCCCATGCCGGCGATGATGGTCTGGCCGGTGTCTTCGTTGAGGGAGACCTGGAAGGTCGGGTCCTCAGCGGAGAGCTTCTGGATGGCCGTGGAGAGCTTCTCCTGGTCACCCTTGGTGTTCGGCTCGATGGCAACCGAGATCACGGGCTCCGGGAAGCTCATGGACTCGAGGACGATCTGGTTGCTGGAGTCGCACAGGGTGTCGCCCGTGGTGGTGTCCTTCAGACCGATCGCTGCGTAGATGTGGCCAGCGGTAGCGCCCTCAACAGGCATTTCCTTGTTGGCGTGCATCTGGAACAGCTTGCCGATGCGCTCCTTTTTGCCCTTGGTGGAGTTGACCACCTGTGCGCCTGCTTCCACGTGACCGGAGTACACGCGGACGAAGGTGAGCTGGCCGAAGAACGGGTGCGCAGCAATCTTGAACGCCAGAGCGGAGAACGGCTCTTCGGCAGACGGCTTGCGGGTCAGTTCCTTCTCTTCGTCGCGGGGATCGTGACCGATCATCGGCGGGACGTCGAGCGGGTTCGGCAGGTAGTCGACGACTGCATCGAGCATCGGCTGAACGCCACGGTTCTTGAACGCGGAACCACAGAACACCGGGTAGATCTCGGAGTTGATCGTCATCTTGCGGATGCCGGCCTTGAGTTCGTCGATGGTGATTTCTTCACCTTCGAGGTACTTCTCCATGAGTTCTTCGGAGGACTCTGCGACGGCTTCCACGAGGTTTGCGCGGTATTCCTCGGCCTTGGCCTTGAGGTCTTCCGGGATCTCGCGGATTTCGTACTTGGCGCCCATGGTGACGTCACCCTTGGCATCGCCAGGCCATACGAGCGAACGCATGTACAGCAGGTCGACGACGCCGATGAAGTCGTTCTCGGCACCGATCGGCAGCTGCATGACCAGCGGCTTGGCGCCGAGGCGGCTGATGATGGTGTCCACGGTGAAGTAGAAGTCAGCGCCGAGCTTGTCCATCTTGTTGACGAAGCAGATACGCGGAACGTTGTACTTGTCAGCCTGGCGCCAAACGGTCTCAGACTGCGGCTCAACGCCTTCCTTGCCATCGAAGACGGCAACTGCACCGTCGAGGACGCGCAGGGAGCGCTCAACCTCAACCGTGAAGTCCACGTGGCCGGGGGTGTCGATGATGTTGATCTGGTTGTTTTCCCAGAAGCAGGTCACGGCGGCAGACGTGATGGTGATGCCGCGTTCCTTCTCCTGTTCCATCCAGTCAGTGGTCGAAGCGCCGTCGTGCGTTTCGCCAATCTTGTGGTTCACACCTGTGTAGAACAGGATGCGCTCGGTGGTGGTGGTCTTGCCGGCATCGATGTGGGCCATGATGCCGATGTTGCGGACCTTACTAAGGTCTGTAAGCACGTCCTGTGCCACGGTGTCTCCCTTTCGGATGGACTACGCGTTCGCCGCCGGCTCGTGTGAGCCGGCGGCGTACGGGAAGTTTTACCAGCGGTAGTGGGCGAAGGCCTTGTTGGACTCGGCCATCTTGTGGGTGTCTTCGCGACGCTTCACAGCGGCACCGAGACCGTTCGAGGCATCCAGGATTTCGTTCTGGAGACGCTCGGTCATCGTCTTTTCGCGGCGGGCCTTGGAGTAGCCAACCAGCCAACGCAGGGCGAGTGCGGTGGAGCGGCCCGGCTTGACCTCAACCGGAACCTGGTAGGTGGCGCCACCGACACGGCGGGAGCGGACCTCGAGGGAAGGCTTGACGTTGTCCATGGCCTTCTTGAGGGCTGCAACGGGGTCGCCGCCGGACTTCGCGCGGGCACCTTCAAGGGCACCGTAAACGATGCGCTCGGCGGTGGACTTCTTGCCGTCAACCAGCACCTTGTTGATCAGCTGGGTAACCAGCGGGGAGCCGTAGACGGGATCTGATACGAGCGGCCGCTTCGGGGCCGGACCCTTGCGAGGCATATTACTTCTTCTCCATCTTTGCGCCGTAGCGGCTGCGCGCCTGCTTACGGTTCTTCACACCCTGGGTATCGAGGGCACCACGGACGATCTTGTAGCGGACACCGGGGAGGTCCTTCACACGACCACCACGAACGAGCACAATGGAGTGCTCCTGGAGGTTGTGGCCAACACCGGGGATGTAGGCGGTAACTTCGATACCACCGTTGAGGCGCACACGTGCAACCTTACGCAGAGCCGAGTTCGGCTTCTTCGGGGTGGTGGTGTAAACGCGGGTGCAAACACCGCGGCGCATCGGGCTGCCCTTAAGCGCGGGAGCCTTGGTCTTGGAGACCTTCGGCGTGCGGCCCTTGCGGACCAGCTGGTTAATCGTAGGCACTTTCGTGTTCTCCGTTGGTTGATCTCTGCCCCGCGCCAGGCGACAGCCTGTGTTGCGTGAGAGCTTTGGCGTTGTCCCTGCGGCTTCGGATCCGAAAGGGTCCGTGGGCGTGCAAAAGTGCGGCATTCGTTGCGCACGTAGCCCGCAACCCGGAAACAGGCTCCACCCAACATCATGAGAACAAAACCGAAATGATGCTGCGGCGGCCTTCATCCACTGCCACACAGAACAATTACACAAAGTCTAGCATGGCTTGATCTGGAGCCTTAATCGGGTGTAGGGAGGACGACGGCGGAAGCCGGCTGCCGCCGTCGGCCAAACGGGGAAGGACCCCGCACTCAGTGAGTGCGGGGTCCTTCCTTCGCCTAGCGACTACTTTCAGCGGAAGTCGTTTCCGAGGTCGTAGTCATCCAGCGGGATGGCGTGGAACTCAGGAGCTCCGTCACCGCCCAGCGTGTCGTAGGAGAAATCGCTGAACGCGCTCGGGCCGGTGAACAGGTTGGCCTTTGCTTCTTCAGTCGGTTCCACCGAGATCTCGGTGTAGCGCGGGAGGCCCGTGCCGGCCGGGATCAGCTTACCGATGATGACGTTCTCCTTGAGGCCGAGCAGCGGATCGCTCTTGCCTTCCATGGCCGCCTGCGTCAGGACGCGGGTGGTCTCCTGGAAGGAAGCTGCGGACAGCCAGGACTCGGTGGCCAGCGACGCCTTGGTGATACCCATGAGCTCGGGACGTCCGGAAGCCGGAGTCTTGCCCTCGGATACAACGCGGCGGTTGGCGTCCTCGAACCGGCTGCGCTCGGCCAGCTCACCGGGGAGCAGGTCGGAGTCGCCGGATTCGATGACCGTGACGCGGCGCAGCATCTGGCGGACGATGACTTCCACGTGCTTGTCGTGGATGCCAATGCCCTGGCTGCGGTACACGCCCTGCACTTCGTCCACGAGGAACTTCTGTGCGGCACGCGGGCCCATGATGCGCAGGACCTGCTTCGGGTCGACCGGACCGTTGATGAGCTTCTGGCCCACCGTGACGTGCTGGCCGTCTTCGATCAGGAGGCGCGACCGGCGCAGGACCGGGTAGGCGATCTCTTCAGAACCGTCGTCCGGAGTGATCACCAGACGCATCTGGCGCTCGGATTCCTCGATGGTGATGCGGCCGGCTGCTTCCGCAATCGGCGCCACACCCTTCGGGGTACGGGCTTCGAAGAGCTCCTGGATACGGGGCAGACCCTGGGTGATGTCGTCGCCACCGCTGGCGGAGACAGCACCACCGGTGTGGAACGTACGCATGGTCAGCTGGGTACCGGGCTCACCGATCGACTGGGCGGCGATGATGCCGACAGCCTCTCCGATGTCCACGGTCTTGCCGGTGGCCAGCGAACGGCCGTAGCACAGGGCACAGGTGCCGACGCTGGACTCACAGGTGAGCACAGAGCGGACCTTGACCTCGGTGATGCCGGCTGCGAACAGCTCAGCGATCACGACGTCGCCGCAGTCGGTACCGCCGGCAGCCAGGACGTTGCCCTTGGAGTCGACGACGTCCACGGCGAGCGTACGGGCGTAGGCGCTGTTCTCGACGTTCTCGTCCAGTGCCAGCTCACCGTTGGCGTCGGCCACGGCGATCGGGGTGACGAGGCCGCGCTCGGTGCCGCAGTCCTCTTCACGGACAATGACGTCCTGCGAGACGTCCACCAGACGACGGGTCAGGTAACCCGAGTTGGCGGTACGCAGCGCGGTGTCGGCAAGACCCTTACGTGCACCGTGCGTCGCGATGAAGTACTCCAGCACCGACAGGCCCTCACGGTAGGAGGACTTGATCGGACGCGGGATGATTTCACCCTTCGGGTTGGCCACCAGGCCACGGATACCCGCGATCTGGCGGACCTGCATCCAGTTACCACGTGCACCGGAGGACACCATGCGGTTGATGGTGTTCATGGGCGACAGGCTGTCACGCATGACCTGGGCGATCTCGTTGGTCGCCTTGTTCCAGATCTCGATCAGTTCCTGGCGACGCTCGTCGTCGTCGATCAGGCCTTTGTCGTACTGGCCCTGGATCTTGGCGGCGCGCTCCTCGTAACCGGCAAGGATGGCCGGCTTCTCTTCCGGAACCTCGATGTCGGAGATGGCGACGGTGACGCCCGAGCGGGTGGCCCAGTAGAAACCGGCGTCCTTCAGGTTGTCCAGCGTTGCGGCCGTGACAACCTTCGGGTAGCGCTCCGCGAGGTCGTTGACGATGCGGGAGAGCTCGCCCTTGTCCGCGACAGCCTCAACCCACGGGTAGTCCTCAGGCAGGGTCTCGTTGAAGAGAACCTGGCCCAGGGAGGTGTCCACCAGTGCGGGCTGACCCTGCTCCCAGCCTTCCGGAGCTTCCCAGCCGGCGTAAGGAACAAAGCCCTCGAGACGGATCTTGACCTGGGAGTTCAGGTGCAGCTCGTGTGCGTCGAACGCCATGATGGCCTCGGACACCGAGCCGAACACACGGCCTTCACCAGCTGAGCCCACACGCTTGGTGGTCAGGTGGTAGAGGCCGATGATCATATCCTGCGAAGGCAGGGTCACCGGACGGCCGTCGGACGGCTTCAGGATGTTGTTGGACGACAGCATCAGGATGCGTGCCTCAGCCTGGGCTTCGGGGCTCAGCGGCAGGTGGACTGCCATCTGGTCGCCGTCGAAGTCAGCGTTGAACGCGCCACAAACCAGCGGGTGGAGCTGGATGGCCTTGCCTTCAACAAGCTGCGGCTCGAATGCCTGGATGCCGAGGCGGTGCAGGGTAGGTGCACGGTTGAGCAGCACCGGGTGTTCGGTGATGATCTCTTCCAGCACGTCCCAGACCTGCGGACGGTAACGCTCGACCATGCGCTTTGCCGACTTGATGTTCTGCGCATGGTTGAGGTCAACCAGGCGCTTCATCACGAACGGCTTGAAGAGCTCCAGTGCCATCTGCTTGGGCAGGCCACACTGGTGCAGCTTCAGCTGCGGGCCGACGACGATGACCGAACGGCCGGAGTAGTCGACGCGCTTGCCGAGGAGGTTCTGGCGGAAACGGCCCTGCTTGCCCTTGAGCATGTCGCTCAGGGACTTCAGCGGACGGTTGCCCGGTCCGGTGACCGGACGGCCGCGGCGGCCGTTGTCGAAGAGGCTGTCAACAGCTTCCTGAAGCATGCGCTTCTCGTTGTTGACGATGATCTCCGGAGCACCCAGGTCAAGCAGGCGCTTGAGTCGGTTGTTGCGGTTGATCACGCGGCGGTAGAGGTCGTTGAGGTCGGAGGTCGCGAAGCGGCCACCGTCCAGCTGGACCATCGGGCGCAGTTCCGGCGGGATCACCGGGACGGCGTCCAGCACCATGCCGAGCGGGCTGTTGTTGGTGGTCAGGAACGCGTTGACCACCTTCAGGCGCTTCAGGGCGCGGGTCTTGCGCTGGCCCTTGCCGTTGGCGATGATGTCGCGCAGGTTGTCGGACTCGGCCTGCATGTCGAAGTTCTCAAGACGCTTCTTGATGGCCTCGGCACCCATGGAGCCTTCGAAGTACATGCCGTAGCGGTCACGCAGCTCGCGGTACAGGCCCTCGTCACCTTCGAGGTCAGCGACCTTCAGGTTCTTGAAGCGGTCCCAGACCTGCTCGAGGCGCTCGATCTCGGCGTCGGCGCGCTTGCGGACGTTCGCCATCTGGCGGTCGGCGGAGTCGCGTGCCTTCTTCTTGTCGGCAGCCTTCGCTCCCTCACCCTCGAGACGGGCAAGCTCGTTCTCAAGGTCGCGGGCGATCGCGGCGATGTCGGAGTCGCGGTTGTCGATCAGCTGCTTCTTCTCGACGTCATGCTCGACCTGCAGGTTGGGCAGTTCCGCGTGGCGGTTTTCTTCGTCGACGCTGGTGATCATGTAGGCAGCGAAGTAGATGACCTTTTCGAGGTCCTTCGGAGCCAGGTCAAGGAGGTAGCCCAGGCGGGACGGAACACCCTTGAAGTACCAGATGTGGGTGACGGGAGCAGCCAGCTCGATGTGGCCCATGCGCTCACGACGCACCTTGGCGCGGGTGACCTCAACGCCACACCGCTCACAGATGATGCCCTTGAAGCGCACGCGCTTGTACTTGCCGCAGTAGCATTCCCAGTCACGGGACGGGCCGAAGATCTTCTCGCAGAAGAGGCCGTCCTTCTCGGGCTTGAGCGTGCGGTAGTTGATGGTTTCCGGCTTCTTAACCTCGCCGTACGACCAGCCGCGGATGTCTTCCGCGGTGGCGAGGCCGATCTGCATGAGGCCGAAGGAGGATTCGCTGGACATATGGTCCCTGTTCTCTCTTGTTCTCTAAATTCTGAAGTCTTGTTTCCGGGGTTTCGACACGCTCAACCACCGGTCCCTTGGTTGCGGGATGAGGGAGGAGGACGACGGCGGACGGCCCGCCCGCCGTCGTCGGACTCCTTAGACCTCTTCTACGGAGCTGGGCTCTGCACGAGACAGATCGATGCCCAGTTCTTCCGCAGCCGTGAAGACTGCGTCATCAGAGTCACGCATTTCAATTGTGGTTCCGTCAGTGGAAAGAACTTCCACGTTCAGGCACAGCGACTGCATTTCCTTGATCAACACCTTGAAGGATTCGGGAACACCCGGCTCAGGGATGTTCTCGCCCTTGACGATCGCCTCGTAGACCTTCACGCGGCCGTGAATGTCATCGGACTTGATCGTGAGCAGTTCCTGGAGCGTGTAGGCGGCGCCATAAGCTTCGAGCGCCCACACTTCCATTTCACCGAAGCGCTGGCCACCGAACTGTGCCTTACCACCCAGCGGCTGCTGCGTGATCATGGAGTACGGGCCGGTGGAGCGGGCGTGGATCTTGTCGTCCACCAGGTGGTGGAGCTTCAGGATGTACATGTAGCCGACCGAGATCGGGTCCGGGAACGGCTCGCCGGAGCGGCCGTCGAACAGGCGCGTCTTGCCCGAGGAGTCGATCAGGCGGTCACCGTCGCGGGTCACGTTGGTGGAGTCGAGCAGGCCCGTGATTTCCTCTTCGCGGGCGCCGTCGAAGACCGGCGTTGCAACGGTGGTCTGGCCACTCTCGCGCGGCAGGTTCGGCAGCTGCTTGACCCACTCGGGCTCGCCTTCGATCTTCCAGCCGGTCTTGGCGACCCAGCCGAGGTGCGTTTCGAGCACCTGGCCGACGTTCATACGGCCCGGAACACCCAGCGGGTTCAAGACGATATCAACGGGGGTACCGTCGGCAAGGAAGGGCATGTCCTCGATCGGCAGGATCTTGGAGATAACACCCTTGTTGCCGTGACGGCCGGCGAGCTTGTCGCCGTCGGTGATCTTGCGCTTGGCAGCCACGTAGACGCGGACCAGCTGGTTGACGCCCGGGGGCAGTTCGTCGTCGTTGTCGCGGTCGAAGACGCGGACGCCGATGACGGTGCCGGACTCGCCGTGCGGAACCTTCAGTGACGTGTCGCGCACTTCGCGGGACTTCTCACCGAAGATGGCGCGGAGCAGGCGCTCTTCCGGGGTCAGCTCGGTTTCACCCTTCGGGGTGACCTTTCCGACCAGGATGTCGCCGGCTTCAACCTCGGCACCGATGTGGATGATGCCGCGCTCGTCCAGGCCTGCCAGGACTTCCTCGGACACGTTGGGGATGTCACGGGTGATTTCCTCGGCACCAAGCTTGGTGTCGCGGGCATCGATCTCGTGCTCCTCGATGTGGATGGAGGAAAGGACGTCCTCGGCAACGATGCGCTGCGAGAGGATGATGGCGTCCTCGAAGTTGTGGCCTTCCCATGACATGAATGCCACGAGCAGGTTCTTACCGAGGGCAAGCTCGCCCTGATCCGTTGCCGGGCCGTCGGCGATGATGCCGCCAACTTCCAGGCGCTGGCCTTCGTTCACCAGGACACGGTTGTTGTAGCAGTTGCCCTGGTTGGAGCGGGCGAACTTGTTGATGCGGTAGTTGGTTTCCGTGCCGTCGTCGTTGAGCATGATGACGAGCTCGGCGGAGACCTCGGTAACCACACCGGCCTTCTTGGCGATGGTGACGTCACCGGCGTCGACAGCTGCTGCACGCTCCATGCCGGTACCCACGAACGGGGCCTCGGAACGGACCAGCGGCACAGCCTGGCGCTGCATGTTGGCACCCATGAGTGCGCGGTTGGCGTCGTCGTGCTCGAGGAACGGGATCAGGGCGGTTGCCACGGACACCATCTGGCGCGGGGAGACGTCCATGAACTGCACATCAGCGGCGGGAACGAGCACGGGCTCGCCTCCACCACCGCGGGCACGGACCAGGACGGTCTCTTCAGCGAAGCTCTTGTTCTCGTCGAGCGGAGCGTTGGCCTGTGCGATCAGGACCTCTGCCTCGTCGTCGGCCGTCAGGTACTGGACGTCGTCGGAAACGACGCCGTCCTTAACCAGGCGGTACGGAGTCTCGATGAAACCGAACGGGTTGATGCGGCCGTAAGACGCCAGCGAACCGATCAGACCAATGTTCGGGCCTTCAGGGGTTTCAATGGGGCACATACGTCCGTAGTGGGACGGGTGGACATCTCGGACTTCCATGCCTGCACGGTCACGGGACAGACCGCCCGGGCCCAGCGCCGAAAGGCGGCGCTTGTGGGTGAGGCCCGAGAGCGGGTTGTTCTGGTCCATGAACTGGGACAGCTGGGAGGTTCCGAAGAACTCCTTGATGGCTGCCACCACGGGACGGATGTTGATCAGGGTCTGCGGCGTGATGGCCTCGACGTCCTGCGTGGTCATGCGTTCGCGGACGACGCGCTCCATGCGGGACAGGCCGGTGCGGACCTGGTTCTCGATGAGCTCGCCGACGGCGCGGATGCGGCGGTTGCCGAAGTGGTCGATGTCATCGATCTCGACGCGCAGCTCGTGGTCTTCGCCATCGCGCTTGCCCATGAGGGTCTTCTCGCCGGCGTGCAGCGCGACGAGGAACTTGATCATGGCGACGATGTCTTCAACGTGCAGGACCGAAGCTTCCTTGTCACCAAGGGAGCGGTCGATGCCAAGCTTGCGGTTGATCTTGTAGCGGCCAACCTTGGCCAGATCGTAGCGCTTGGAGTTGAAGTACAGGTTGTCCAGCAGGGACTGGGCAGCCTCGACTGTGGGCGGCTCGCCCGGACGCAGCTTGCGGTAGATGTCCAGCAGGGCGTCTTCGCGGGTTTCGGTGGCGTCCTTCTCCAGCGTGGCACGCATGGAGTCGTACTGGCCGAACTCCTCGAGGATCTGGCCTTCGGTCCAGCCGAGGGCCTTCAGCAGCACCGTGACCGACTGCTTGCGCTTGCGGTCGAGGCGCACGCCGACCTGGTCGCGCTTGTCGATCTCGAGCTCGAACCAGGCGCCGCGGGACGGGATGATCTTTGCGGTAAAGATGTCCTTGTCGCTGGTCTTGTCAGCGGCGCGCTCGAAGTAGGCGCCCGGGGAACGGACCAGCTGGGAAACGACGACACGCTCGGTGCCGTTGACGACGAAGGTGCCCTTCTCGGTCATCAGCGGGAAGTCACCCATGAACACGGTCTGCTGCTTGATTTCGCCCGTGTTGTTGTTCATGAATTCGGCCTTGACGTACAGCGGTGCCGAGTACGTAGCGTCCCGGTCCTTGCATTCAGCCATGGTGTACTTCGGATCAGCGAACTCCGGATCGGAGAAGCTCAGGGACATGGTGCCCTGGAAGTCCTCAATCGGGGAGATCTCTTCGAAGATGTCGGAAAGACCGGAGGTGGTGGCGACGCTCAGGTCGCCTTCTTCGACGGCCTTCGCAACGCGGGCCTGCCAGCGTTCATTTCCGACCAGCCAGTCGAAGCTGTCCGTCTGCAGGGCAAGCAGATTCGGAACGTCAAGAGGTTCGTGAATCTTTGCGAATGAGAGCCGGCGAGTCGCACCATCGGTGCTTGCCGTGTTAGCGGTTTCGTTATTAGAGGTGCTCGAGGCGACCAAGAGGGATCCTTCCACAGACCTTCAGGCGTTTTCAGATCTCCCCCGCTTTTCACCCTGCGAAGTGACTTCGCAGTGCTACCATCCGGTTCCGCTATATGACCCGGGACCTGGTCCTGCCCATGCTGGTGACGTTGTTCACGGCACATTGATGGAGCAGCTAACAGGCTAAGCCCACCGCTATATGAAGGCTGAAGGTAAACAGGGAAGACGCAAATATCTACGATACGGCAAAACCCCACGCGTGTCTACCCCACTTACCAGCAGAATGCAAGCACCGTTGCTGCGGGCACCTAACCGGAACGGACCCCGCCTCCCCAGCGTTTGAATGGATAGGTGACCGGGCTCACGATACCCTTAGGCCAACCAACGACCAAGATCGGAAGAGAACAACCATGAGCAATTCCGTGGACAACAGCGATGTTGTCATCCTGTCCGGCGCGCGCACCCCGCAGGGCCGGCTGAACGGGCAACTGGCGAGCTTCACCGCCGTCGAGCTCGGGGCGCACGCCATCAAGGCGGCCATCGCGGCCAGCGGGCTGGAAGCAGATCGGGTGGACGCCGTCATCATGGGCCAGGTCCTGCAGGCCGGGGCCGGCCAGAACCCGGCACGCCAGAGCGCCATCGGCGCAGGCATCGGCTGGAACGTCCCCACGGTGACCATCAACAAGGTCTGCCTCTCCGGGCTTACGGCCGTGATCGACGCCGCGCGGCTGATCCGTGCCGGCGACGCCACCGTGGTCGTCGCCGGCGGCCAGGAATCAATGACGCGCGCTCCGCACGTCCTTCCGGGTTCCCGCCAGGGCTGGAATTACGGCGCCGTCCAGGCGCTGGACGTTGCGGCTCACGACGGCCTGACCGATGCCTTCGACGGCCACTCGATGGGCCTTTCCACCGAATCCAAGAACCTCACCTTGGGCATTGACCGGACCGCCCAGGACAACGTGGCTGCCAATTCACACCAGCGCGCAGCGATCGCCTCGAAGAACGGCGTGTTCGACGACGAGATCTCGCCGATCAGCGTCAAGCAGCGCAAGGGTGATCCCGTGGTGGCCTCCACCGATGAGGGCGTCCGGCCGGACACCACCGTTGAGTCCCTGGCCGGGCTGCGGGCCGCCTTCGTCACCGACGGCACCATCACGGCCGGCAACTCCTCTCCCCTGTCCGACGGCGCCTCCGCCCTGGTCCTGACCTCGCGCAAGTTCGCGGAGGAGAACGGCCTGGAGTACCTGGCCGTGGTGGGCAAGCCCGGGCAGGTGGCCGGGCCGGACAACTCCCTGCACTCACAGCCCTCCAACGCGATCGCGCAAGCTCTGGAGCGTGCCGGCTGGAGCACTTCCGACCTCGACTTCATCGAAATCAATGAAGCATTCGGTTCGGTGGCCGTGCAGTCCCTCAAGGACCTGGACTACCCGCTGGAGCAGTGCAACATCCATGGCGGCGCCATCGCGCTGGGACACCCGATCGGTGCCTCCGGTGCGCGGCTGGCACTCCACGCGGCGCATGAGCTGAAGCGGCGCGGCCAGGGCAAGGCGGCAGTCTCGCTCTGCGGAGGCGGCGGCCAGGGCGAGGCCCTCCTGCTGTACCGCGACTGATGAACGCCGTTCCGGCGTCGGGCAGGGAGCGCTTCCTGTCCGACGCCGCGGCGCGCGGCCTGGACGTCCAGCTCGTCGAACGGCTGGCCGCCCGCAGCCTCGAGGAGGCGGCCGCGATCCTTGGCATCAGCCCGGCGGACATTGTGAAGTCCCTCGTGGTGAAGCACAAGGACGGCAGCTTCCTCTTCGCCCTTATCCCGGGCGACCGCCAGATCTCCTGGCCCAAGCTGCGCAGCCTGGTGGGCGTCAACAAGCTCTCGCTGCCGGCGGCGGACGTGGCCCTGGAGGTGACCGGCTATGAGCGCGGCACCATCACGCCCCTGGGCAGCACCACGGCCTGGCCCGTCTATGCGGACCGGTCCATCGCCGGCAGGCGGATTTCCATGGGTGCCGGGCAGCACGGCTACAGCGCCTTCGTCGACGCCGACGCCCTGGTCTCCGCCCTCGGCGCCGTCCTCGCCGACATCAGCGAACCCAACTGACGCGCTAAAGCAACGCGGGGTCACTTAGCGCCCAATTCGACGTCCCGACTGGGCGCTAAGTGACCCCGCGTCGCTGCTACTTGCCGTTAAACGCAGGAATCCCCGCCCACCGGAGTGGACGGGGATTCCTGAACAAGCAGTGTTACTTGAGGGTAACGGTGGCGCCAGCTTCTTCGAGCTGAGCCTTTGCCTTCTCGGCAGCTTCCTTGGTGGCGCCTTCGAGAACAGCCTTGGGAGCGCTGTCAACCAGGTCCTTGGCTTCCTTGAGGCCCAGGGAGGTGATGGCGCGAACTTCCTTGATCACTGCGATCTTCTTGTCGCCAGCAGCTTCGAGGATGACGTCGAAGTCGGTCTTCTCTTCGGCTTCCTCAGCGGCGCCGCCACCGGCGGGGCCGGCAACAGCTACAGCAGCAGCGGTAACTTCGAAGGTCTCTTCGAAGAGCTTGACGAACTCGGAGAGCTCGATGATGGTCAGTTCCTTGAAAGCTTCAATGAGCTCTTCGTTGCTGAGCTTCGCCATGGTGTGGCGTCCTTCCTATAAAGGTGGCCGGGGCTTGATGCCGTTCCGATCCACCGGAGTCTTTTTGGGAGAGAGAACTAGTTCTCTTCGGCAGCGGCTTCGGCCGGAGCCTCAGCTGCGGCTTCTGCGTCAGCCTCTGCGGCAGGAGCTTCTTCAGCGGCGGGAGCTTCGGCTTCAGCCGGAGCACCGTTCTCTTCTTCAAGCTTGAGGCGCAGTGCGTCGATGATGCGTGCAGCAGCGGCAGCAGGGGCCTTGAGGATGCCTGCAACCTTTGCGAGCTGCAGCTCGCGGGACTCGAGTGCTGCCAGGGCAGCAACTTCGCTGGCGTTCAGTGCCTTGCCTTCGAAGTAACCGGTCTTGATGACCAGCTGCTTGTTAGCCTTGGCAAAATCCGTCAGGCTCTTGGCAGCTGCAACTGCGTCACCCTTGATGAACGCGATTGCAGTGGGGCCGGCGAGCTGGCCGTCGAATGCTTCGACACCAGCTTCCTTGGCTGCAATGGCGGTCAGGGTGTTCTTGACGACCGCGAACTTGGTGTCCTGGCCGAGAGAAACACGCAGCTGCTTGAGCTGTGCAACGGTGAGCCCACGGTATTCGGTCAGGACAGCGGCGTTCGATTCCTTGAAATCGTTAGTGATCTCAGCTACTGCTGAAACCTTGGTAGGCGTTGCCATAACCCTCCTTCCGGGGATAGTGCCGGTATTCCGGGTCCCCGCTCAGGTGAGCTAAAACTAAAAACGCCCCGCGCAGATGCACGGGGCTTGGCTCAACGCTGTTCAAACAGCGGAACTTTGCTTCGTTCACCTGCGCCGGCCGCCCTATGTTCAGGGTCCTTCGTCCGGAAACCCACTGGCTCTTTCGCACACAACTGCAGAGTTGAGCTGAGCTCGAAAGAGTGGGAATCCAACAACCGACGGTCTTTGGTAGTTCAAGCTTAGGGGACGGCCCTGTGCATTACCAAATCGGGCATTACCAAATCGGGCATTACCAAATCGGCCGCTCCTCCGCCGCCAGGACCTAACTCCTCCTCGGCCCAAGATCCGGCAGTTCCTTTTGCCAGATTCCGGTGACCCCCGCCGTCGTGAACCCAAGCTGGTGGTTGACCGTGAGGAGGTACCGGTTCTCCGGCGCGTTCCACGTGTAGATCACCCGCGCAGCGGGGAACTGCTCGGTGAGGCGCTCCATATTGGCCACCTTGATGAGCAGGCCGAGCTTGTTGCCGCGGTGCGCCTGCAGCACCACCGTGTCGTCCTGGAAGACTACGTCCTGCCGCTGCGCCAGGACGCTGATGGTCGTCAGCCCCACGAGCGTCCCGGTGGCAATGTGTTCGACGGCGGTCACCACCGTGCGCCGACCCTGGGAGATCATGACTTCCTCAGCTTCCCGCAGGATCCGGGCATCGAAGACGATGTCGTCGGTCCCCTCCACTGGTCCGGCGTCGCCGCCCGCCTGGTTTTCGAGGGCCGCCACCGATTCCAGCCAGCGCTCCGGGCAGCGGTCGGTCCAGTGATGCAGGCGGTAGCGGCCGTTGTTGGCCTCCTCCGCCTCCGCCTCGAGCTCGGCCACAAGCTTGCTGTCCAGCGGCAGCACGCACGAGCTGAACTGTTCGATGTGCTGCAGCGTGTAACCGGTGCGCTGGGCGAATTCCACCTCACGGCTCCCCAAGGGCACATAGCCTTGGCCCGATCCGGGCACCAGCTGCTCGGGCTCGAATTCGTGCAGGGACGCACCGGGGTGGTTGGTGTCCACCAGGATCATGGTGCGGCCCTCGTTGCGGGCGAACTGCTCGGCAGCTTCCAGCAACTGCCTGCCCACGCCCTGGCGCTGGTACTCGGGGAGGATGTCCAGGGTAAATTCGGCGAGGTCCAGGTTGTCGGCGAGGGGCAGGGCGATGTCCACGGTGCCCACGATGTCGTCACCGACCTTTGCGACGAGGATGACCTGGCGTTCGTACGGGTCTTCCAGTTCGAGGAGCTTTTCCAGCGGCGTATAGGCGAGGTCGTCACTCCCCCAGGTATCCATCCTGACCTTGCGCCCCACCTCCACCGCGGCAAGGAAATCCGCTGCATCGGCAGCATCCACTGAGTCAGGAATCCACAGCCGCTCGATCCGCACCTCTATTGCCATCATCCCCAGCCGTTCCGCCGCTTGCCATGAAGGCTGCGGGCTTGAGTCCACGCGGTGTATCCGTCGCCAGCATATGCCGGTTAGCGCCGGCGCTGCCACTCACCGTCGTACCCTGCCGGACGGAAGCCCAACGCCACATTGATGGCCAGCATGTGGTCATTCTCTGCAGCGTTGAACGTCAGGACCCGTTCCACTTCGGGGTGGTCCTGCTGCAGGCGCCGCAGGTTGCGCACCTTGACCAGCATCCCCAGCCGGTGTCCGCGGTGCGCCTTGGCCACCAGCGTGTCGTCCTGCTCCGCCAGCCACGGCTTTTCGTCCGAGTGCTGCAGCACGGAGTAGGCCGCCAGCTCGCCGCTCCCCTTATGCCGGGCCACCGCCACCAGCGACTCCAGGCCCGCCCGCTTCCACTCGTCCTCGACGTGCCGGACGCGCGGGGCGTCCCACACCTCGGCGTCGTAATGCAGCGCACCTGCCGGGGAGTCCGTGCTCATCCTGGACATGAGCGCGGCCATCTGTTCCACGTACTCATCCGGGCACCGGTCCGTCCAGCCGAGGATTTCATACTGGTCCCCGGCGATGCCGGCGGCCTCGCCTTCCAGTGCGTCCAGGGCACCGTCCGACGGCGGCATGTCCAGTGCGCTGAAACGCGTCACCTGCTCGAGGGTGTACCCGGCCGCCACGGCGAAACGGACGCCACGCGCCGCGGCCGGGACCCCGCCCGTCCCGGTTCCGGGCCTTAGGATCCCCGGGCCGTCCAGGTCGAACCCGGGGGCGTGTTCAGTGAAACTCTGCAGGGTGCTGCGTCCGTCCTCCGTTGCCAGTGCCTCTGCGTGCCCGAGGAGGGCCAGTCCGATGCCGCGGCCGCTGAACCCGTTGAGGACGTCCACCCTGAGGAACGCATCCTGGAGGTTTTCCTTTTGCGTGAGCCTGACCCAGGACCTTGCCACCATGCGGCCGTCCAGCCGTACGAAGAAGAGCCGCAGCTTCACGTAGTCGTCGTCACGCCACGATTCCAGCCTGGCCTTCGGCGGCGCTGCCCGGTCCAAATTGCCCCATAGTTCCAGCGCCACCGCATCACTGAGGTCGCTGAACTCCAGGAAGTCCGTGGCGTCTGGCGCGTCAAGTGACGCAGGCAGGAAAAGCGGCTCGATCCGGTAGGAGGGCGTCGTCACCGGATCAGCCTAGCCGCAACGCCCGGGGTCCGACAGAGCCCCTGCAAGAGCGAGCCGGCGCACTTACCGGAGTCCCGTCGTCGTACTTCAGAAAAGGAAAACGCCACCGGAATACAAAAGGACCGCCCGGCAAACGCCGGACGGTCCTTCTGTTTTGGCCGGATATCCGGCCGAGGTTCGCGAGACTTATGCCTCGATGAGAACCTTGGTGACGTTGGGGTCGACGGAGATGCCGGGACCGAACGTGGTGGCAACCGTTGCCTTCTGGATGTAGCGGCCCTTGGAAGCGGACGGCTTCAGGCGGAGCACCTCTTCGAGGGCAGCGGCGTAGTTCTCGGCCAGCTTGACGGAGTCGAACGAAACCTTGCCGATGATGAAGTGCAGGTTGGAGTGCTTGTCGACGCGGAAGTCGATCTTGCCGCCCTTGATGTCGTTGACAGCCTTGGTGACATCGGGGGTGACGGTGCCGGTCTTCGGGTTCGGCATCAGGTTACGCGGACCCAGGACCTTACCGAGGCGGCCAACCTTGCCCATGAGGTCAGGGGTGGCAACGGCTGCGTCGAAGTCGGTCCAGCCGCCGGCGATCTTTTCGATCAGGTCGTCGGAACCAACGAAGTCGGCGCCGGCAGCGATTGCTGCTTCAGCCTTCTCGCCGGTGGCGAACACGAGGACGCGGGCGGTCTTACCGGTGCCGTGAGGCAGGTTGACGGTGCCGCGGACCATCTGGTCAGCCTTACGAGGGTCAACACCCAAGCGGAAGGCAACCTCAACGGTGGCGTCGAACTTGGACGGGTTGGTGTCCTTGGCGAGCGTCACTGCCTCGAACGGCGCGTAGAACTTCTCCGCGTCGATCTTGGCTGCGGCTGCCTCGTATGCTTTGCTGCGCTTTGCCATGCTGCTTATTTCTCCTTGTGCAGTTGTGGTCTGCGGACCGCGCTGGGCCCTGCCACAGTCAGCTGCCCGGGATGGACTGCTGACATTTCAATGTTCAATGGTGCCGGTTTCCCGGCGGGTAAGGGAATTAACCCTCGACGGTGATACCCATGGAGCGGGCGGTGCCGGCGATGATCTTCGCTGCGCCTTCGAGGCTGGTGGCGTTGAGGTCTTCCATCTTGGTGGTGGCGATCTCGTTGACCTGTGCCTGGGTCAGCTTGGCAACCTTGACGGTGTGCGGGGTAGCCGAACCCTTGGCGACGCCTGCAGCCTTCTTGATGAGCTCTGCAGCCGGCGGGGTCTTGGTGATGAACGTGAACGAACGGTCTTCGTAAACGGTGATTTCAACAGGAATAACGTTGCCGCGCTGGGCTTCCGTCGCAGCGTTGTACGCCTTGCAGAATTCCATGATGTTGACACCGTGCTGGCCAAGCGCAGGACCGATCGGCGGGGCCGGGTTAGCGGCACCTGCCTGGATCTGCAGCTTGATGAGGCCGGTGACCTTCTTCTTGGGAGCCAATGTAGGGTCCTTCTCTCAAATGCGTCCTGGGACACAGGAGCGTGCCTCAGGTGGTTGACCGCCATGGCGAGGCGGCCGGCCGTTCCGGAACTGCTAAGCGGGCCGTTCCGGAGCGAAATCTGTGGTGATCAGCTAGATCTTGGTGACCTGGTTGAAGGCCAGCGTGACCGGGGTCTCGCGTTCGAAGATGGACACCAGGACCACGAGAGTCTGGGAATCGATCTTGATCTCGGAGATCGTGGCGGGAAGGGTCTCGAACGGACCTTCCTTGACGATGACCGACTCGCCGACCTCGAAGTCGACGTCGACCTGCGCGGCAGCCTGCTTGGCGGGCTTGCCCTTCTCTGCCTGCTCCTCTTCGAAGACAGGAGCCAGCATGGAGAAGACCTCATCGAGGCGCAGCGGAACGGGGTTGTGGGCGTTGCCCACGAAGCCGGTGACACCCGGGGTGTGGCGGACGGCGCCCCAGGAGGCGTCGGTCAGGTCCATGCGGACCAGCACGTAGCCGGGGATGCGGACGCGGTTGATGACCTTGCGCTGAGCGTTCTTGATCTCAACGACTTCTTCCATCGGAACCTGGATCTCGAAGATGTAATCTTCCATGTCCAGGGTCTGGATGCGGGTCTCAAGGTTGGCCTTGACGCGGTTTTCGTAGCCGGCGTAGGAGTGGATGACGTACCAGTCACCCTCCTGGCGGCGCAGCTTGGACTTGAACTCTGCGGCAGGATCAGAGGCCTGGGCGGCAGCGGCGGCCAGGACATCGGTCCCTTCGGCGCCTTCCTCGGCGTCCTCTCCGGTCACGGCGTCAGCGTCAGCGGCGTCGGTCTCGGCCTCATCAGCGTCGGTCTCGTCGTCGGCGTCAGCGTCGCCGTCGTACTCGGCATCACCTTCGGATTCGGGCGCAGCAGACTCAACCTCGGAGCCCTCGGCGGACTCAGCCGCGGGGTTCTGGGTTTCATCCAGCTCAGTCTCAGTTACCTCGAGCTCCTGCTCAGACACTTGGTCTCCTGCTTCCTCATTGCTAATTGCCTATTTAAATGGCTCAATTCCGCACACCCCGCAGCTCCTGCCAATTCCGGCCGGGAGTCCACGCAGTCTGCGGACCGATCGCCTTAGCGGTCCAGGGCGCCTGTGCCGCCGAAGACCCAGCTCACCGCGGTGCCGAACCCCAGGTCCAGCAGCGTGACGATCACCATCATGATGACCACAAATACGAGCACCACGAGCGTGTAATTAATCAGTTCCTTGCGGGTGGGAGCGACGACCTTCTTCAGTTCGCCAATGACCTGGCGGACGAAGAGTGCGATGCGAGCGAAGAAGCCGGCCTTGGCGGCCTTCTTTGCGGGGCGGCCCTTGGAGCTGCTTGCAGCTGTTTCGGTCACCTGTTCCTCACTCATCCTCGCAAGTCGGATTACCCGGCTCTGAACTGAACCTTTGGTTGCTGCGCTTGCTCCGGCATTTCGCCGGAACAGCCTGCGCAGGGCAGACAGGACTCGAACCTGCAACCTGCGGTTTTGGAGACCGCTGCGCTACCAATTGCGCCACTACCCTATGGATCAAAAACCGATGAAGGCCGCACTTTCCCAAGGACATCTGGGGCGCACGTCATCATCTGTGTTTTCAACACCGGAGAACCAGTCTACGCAACAACTGCGCTTACGTCGAACCAGCCTCATTCCGGACCGTTTTTCAGCTTCAGAATCCGCGCCGCACCGCAGTCACAAATCCGCGTTCCACCTCGAACGATCCGGTGAACAGCATAGAGTAGATTCCGTCGAATTCCACCATTCAGCTTTCCAGCTGCAAGCGAAGAACGGACCCGCCATGTCTGCCGCCCGCGTTTCCCAACGCATTTCCGCTATTGCCGAATCCGCCACCCTGGCTGTCGACGCCAAGGCCAAGGCGCTGAAGGCCGCGGGCCGGCCGGTGATTGGTTTCGGTGCGGGCGAGCCCGACTTCCCCACTCCGGACTACATCGTCCAGGCAGCCATCGAAGCCGCCAGCCAGCCGAAGTATCACCGCTACTCCCCCGCCGGCGGCCTGCCCGAGCTGAAGAAGGCAATCGCCGAGAAGACGTTCCGGGACTCCGGCTACAAGGCGGACCCGTCCCAGGTGCTGGTCACCAACGGCGGCAAGCAGGCCGTCTACAACACGTTCGCCACCCTCGTGGATCCGGGCGACGAAGTGATCGTGCCCACGCCGTTCTGGACCACCTACCCCGAGGCCATCCGCCTCGCCGGCGGCGTCCCGGTGGAGGTCTTTGCCGGCCCGGAGCAGGACTACCTGGTGACCGTGGAACAGCTCGAAGCGGCTATCACGGACCGCACCAAGATCCTGCTGTTCGTGTCGCCGTCGAACCCCACCGGCTCCGTCTACTCGCCCGAGCAGGTCGCCGAAATCGGAAAGTGGGCCGCCGCCAAGGGCCTGTGGGTGGTCACCGACGAGATTTACGAGCACCTGACGTACGACGGCGTCCCCTTCACCTCCATCGCCACCGCCGCCCCCGAACTGGGCGACAAGGTTGTGATCCTCAACGGAGTGGCCAAGACCTATGCGATGACCGGCTGGCGCGTGGGCTGGATGATCGGACCGGCGGACGTCATCAAGGCAGCCACCAACCTGCAGTCGCACGCCACTTCCAACGTGTCCAACATCCCGCAGATCGCCGCCCTGGCAGCCGTCTCCGGCCCGCTCACCGCGGTGGACGAGATGAAGGTCGCCTTTGACCGCCGCCGGAAGGCCATCGTGGACGGGCTTAACGCGATCGAGGGCGTTGAATGCCCGACGCCGAAGGGCGCCTTTTACGTGTACGCGGACGTCCGCGCGCTGCTGGGCAAGGAATTCCCGACGGCGAACGGCACCGTCCGCCCGGAGACTTCGGCCGCGCTGGCCGCGCTGATCCTGGACGAGGTGGAGGTGGCCGTGGTTCCCGGCGAGGCCTTCGGCCCGTCCGGCTTCCTGCGCCTCTCTTACGCCCTGGGCGACGAGGACCTTGCCACGGGCGTAGGCCGCCTGCAGGACTTCCTCGGCAAGGCGCAGTAACCCCAAACCCTCCATCACATCCTGCAGCCTTACCGCGGACCCTCCCTCAGATCCTGCAGGAAACGCTCAACGCTCCCGCACCAATTGATTTTTGGTGCGGGAGCGTTTGCGTTTCGGCAGCAGGAGGTGAGGACGCGTTAGGAAGAAGGCGGCAGGAGGTGAGGACGCGTTGGGGCAAAAGCGGCAGGAGGTGGGGACGCGTCTGGGCTAGAGGAGGCGGCGCTCGGCGGCCCACTTGGTCAGTTCGTGGCGGCTGGACAGCTGCAGCTTCCGCAGCACGGCCGAGACGTGGGTTTCCACGGTTTTAATCGAAATGAAGAGCTCCTTGGCCACTTCCTTGTAGCTGTAGCCGCGGGCGATCAGGCGCATCACCTCGAGTTCCCGGGCGGAGAGCTTGTCCAGTTCGTCGTCGGCAATGTCCGCCGGGGCGGTGCCGAACGCGTCCAGGACAAAGCCTGCCAGCCGCGGCGAGAACACGGCGTCGCCGCCGGCAACCCGGAACACGGCGTCGGTGATCTCCGCACCGGAAATGGTCTTCGTAACATAGCCGCGGGCTCCGGCGCGGATGACGGCCACCACGTCCTCGGCGGCGTCGGAGACGCTCAGGGCAAGAAAACGCGTGGTGGCCAGGAGTGCGGCGGAACCGGTGATGACTTCCCGCCCTCCCCCGCCGCGGCCGCCGGGCAGGTGCACATCCAGCAGCACGACGTCGGGCCGTGCTGCGGCAATAACTTCGACGGCCTGTTCCACGGTGCCGGCCTCGCCGACCACCACCACGCTCGGGTCCAGGTCAGCTTTGAGACCTGACCTGAAAATCGCGTGGTCATCCACGATCACCACCCGCACGGTTCGTCCCGCCGAGCCAACCCCTGCTGGTGTACTCATGACTTCCCTTCCCCGTTGTCCGCGACGTCCGCAGGCAGCCTGAGGCGCACCTCCGTGCCGTCCGGACCGCTGTTGATCGTGGCGTTGCCGCCGTGCCGTTTCATCCGGCCAATGATCGATTCGCGCACGCCCAGCCTGTCGTGCGGGACGTTGTGCAGTTCAAAGCCCGGGCCACGGTCCTTGACGAAGACTTCCGCGCCGCCGTCGGACACCTCCAGGTAGACAGAGACGGGACCGCCGCCGTGGCGGGCGGCGTTCAGCATGGCTTCGCGGCTGGCCTGGACCAGCGCTTCGTGGCGCTCGGTCATCTCCGTGTCGCCCACGGTCACGACGTCGACGGCGTTTCCGAGGCCGTCCTCAACCTCCGCGGCGGCCGCTTTGATCCGGTCCGAGAGCTGGCCGGCGTCGCGGGCCGGATCCTTGAAAAGCCAGCCGCGGAGCTCGCGCTCCTGCGCCCTGGCCAGGCGGACGACGTCGTGCTCGTTGCCGGCTCGGCGCTGAATGAGGGCAAGGGTCTGCAGCACGGAGTCGTGCAGGTGGGCGGCGATCTCGGCCCGCTCGGTCTCCCGCACGCGGCCGGCCCGTTCGGTCTCCAGGTCGCGCCAGAACTTCAGGCCCCAGGGCAGCAGCACCAGAGCCACGCCGCCCAGCACGGCCACGGACGCAAGCAGCGCGAGCCAGGTCTGCTGCCATGAGCCGGACCCGGAGACCATGACCAGGACCCCCGCCACCACGAGCGCCAGGCCCGCCGCCAGCCGCGCCCAGCCGCCGGCCTGGTCCGCCTTGGTCTTATCCACCAGTCCGGCGCGGCGGGTTTCATCCAGCTGCATCCACGCGATTGCGGCGCCGCCGAGTATCGCAGCCGCGGGGATCAGCGTCCCGAGGGGCACTTCCACGCCCAGCAGCCTGGCGATCAGGATCGCGGCGACGAGCAGGAGCCCGGCGCCGAGCAGGATCTCCTTGCCGTAGCGCATGCTCCGGATCCGGAACCATGTGCCGGTCCCGGGAGCTGCGGCAGGCGCCCGGAGCTGGAAGGCGGTGCCGGCGTCGTACTCCCCTGCGGGCGGAGGGACAGACGGAGGAAAAGGAACTGTGCCGAATGAAGGGGTGGGGGCCTGGCCGGGCTGCAAACCCGCGGGCGGCAGGCTCACGGCGGGGGCAATGGGCGACACCGGGCGGCGGGCATTACGCTTGGCGTTCTCGTCCGCGGTGGGAACCATGATCCACAGCCATCCATAGAAGGCGAGCCCCGCACCCCCGGCGAAAGCGGCCACCACCATGCCGATCCGGACCATGCGCACCGGCCAGCCAAGATGGACCGCCAGGCCGGAGCAGACGCCGGCGATCACGCGGTCGCTGCTGCGGACCAGAGGTGGGCGGACAGGGGCTGTGGTCATGCATCAATCCAAACACGGATCAGGGTTCCGGAGTCCCGTTGTGAGGGTGAACCCGGGGTAAGTCAGGGACGGCTCAGGGTGTTCCCCAATAGAGGACTGACCAGCCCAAACGGCACTATCGAAGTATGAACTCGCAGAACCCCAACCCCAATGAAGGCCAGCAGCCGGGCACCCCGTCCGAGGGCAACACCGGCCAGGAACCGGAACAGCCGGCAGCGGCAGAAATTACCGGGCCGGACAACGCGGAAGCGCAAAACACCGCGCCGGAAAATCCTGCGCCGGAAAATCCCACGGAGCCGCTGTTCCCGTCTCCCGCCGCCGACGAACCTCCGCACACTTCCGCTGGAGCCACCCCTCCCTCCGGAACCCACGCCGGGTCCGCGTACGGTGCTCCCGGTTATAGCGCTCCCGCCTATGGCTCTCCCGGCTACGGCCGTGCCGCACAGCCGGTGAACTTCTTCGACTGGATCCGAAGCCACGGAGTACACCGGGGACGCGACCGGTGGATCGGCGGCGTCTCGAGCGGCATCGCTGAGAGGATGGGCATCGATCCCCTGATCGTGCGCGGCATCTTCATCGTGCTGACGCTGTTCGCAGGCATCGGCGTCCTGCTGTATGGCCTCGGCTGGGCACTGCTGCCGGAGCCGGATGGCCGGATCCACACCCAGGAGGCAGGCGCCGGCCGCTGGAGCACGGGCATGACGGGGGCGCTCATCACCTCAATCATCGGGCTCACCGGCATGGGCGGCGGCTTCTGGGGATGGGGCCACGACGGCTTCGGCTTCTTCTGGGCGCTGTTCTGGATCGGCGGTGTCATCTACCTCATCTACTTCCTGACCCAGCGCAACAAGAACCGAAGCGGAGCGCCAATGGACGCCACCACCGTCGGCCGGGCGGCCTACGGCTACACCGGCAACACACCCGCGGCTGCCGCAGCCGGATCTTCCGCGTCTCCGTCCGCTACGTCACAGTTCCAGGCGTCCGCCTTCGCTGCCGGAAGCCATACGCCCACCCAGCCGTACACGGTGCCGCCGACTCCGGACGCCATCCCGTCGTACGGCTCCGCCACCTCGTACGGCCCCACCGCCCCGTACAGCTCCACAGCCCGTTACGGGGGCGGCACTCCGCCCCGCCGGCCCGCTCCGGTCCCGACGCCGGCACCCAAGCCGCGGCCGAGCGGCCCGGGCGCTCCCGCCGTAGCCATCACCGCCGGACTGGCGCTGCTGGCGGGCGGCACGCTCAAGGCGCTCGACGCCGGCAACCTGATTGATCTCGGCGACTCGGCAAACGCCGTGGTCTGGGCAGCCGGCGCAGCGGTCCTTGGCCTAGGCATCCTACTGGCCGGGATGCGCGGCAGGACCTCGGGTGTGCTCGGGTTCTTCGCCGTGGTGGCGCTCATCGTCGGCGGCGTCTTCAGCGCAGTGCCCAACGGTGACCGGTTCCGCTTCCAGAACGCGGACTGGAACCCGGTCAGCATCGAACAGGCCCGCCAAGGCTTCCAGATCACCGGAGGCCACGGAACTGTGGACCTGACCGGCCTGAACCTGAACCCGCCCCTGGGCACCGACGTCGTAATTCCCCTCGACGCCACAGCAAGCAACCTGACGGTGGTCATTCCGAGCACAGTGCCGGTGGATGTCCGGGCCGACATGACCCTGGGCAACCTGAACGAGGGCGCGGGTAACCGAAGCGGCATCACCTCCCGGCAAAGCAGCTACAACTCGGACAAGCCGGGCGCCCGGCTGATCCTCCAGATCGACGGCACCGTGAGTAACGTAACCATCCAGGAAGGAAACTGACATGAGCAGTTTTGATCCGTCACCGGAAACAAACCCTGCGCCCAAACCGCCCACCGTGGGCAACAACGAACCCGCCGAAGCGCCCGCACGGGTGGGCACCATCGTCTGGGGACTCGTGGTCCTCGCCCTGGCCGTCCTGATCACCGTCTCCCAGCTGGGGATCGTGGTCCTGAACGGGACCTATGTGCTGATCGGCCTGATGATCGGAGCCGGGGCCGCGCTGGTGATCGGCGGGCTGCTCTCAGCTCGCAAACGTGACAACAGCACAACAAACGGGAAGTCTTAAACCATGGAAAAGTTCTACAGCATTGTCAGGGGCATTGGCCTGAAGCGCGGACCCCAGCGCTGGCTGGGCGGCGTGTGCGGCGGAATCGCCGAGAAGCTGAACGTGGACGTGGCATTCGTCCGGATCGCCTTTCTCCTCTTTTGCCTGCTGCCGGGCCCGGCCGTCGTGTTCTACCTCGCGGCATGGCTGATCCTGCCGGACCAGAACGACTCGATCGCGCTTGAGTCCTTCCTCGCAAAGCGCGGCACAGGCCGGTAGTACCCCGCTCCGGCCGGCCGGAACCGCCCAGCGGAAACCCGCCGTCATCCGTTTTATCCGCGTACACCGTTTTACGCAGCGCCCCTGTTCCCGCCGGAACGGGGGCGCTCTGCCGTCCCGGCCGTTACCGGTCCCGTATTCGGGTCCCGGTCTCCGGGCCCCGGCGTCCTGACCGCCGCGTCCAGACCCCTGCGTCCGGACCACCGGGGCTGTAACCGTTTGTGTCCTACCCCACACTCCGCACTAGAATCTCTAATTGAGCTCAGCGTGGCGCTCTGCCCGTAAAACCTTCGAACCAGGATTTGAGCCAAGAAAATGAAAATCGGAATCCTCACCAGCGGCGGCGACTGCCCCGGACTTAACGCGGTTATCCGCGGCGCTGTCCTCAAGGGCATTGCCATCCACGGCCACGAATTCGTGGGGTTCCTCGACGGTTGGCGCGGAGTGGTTGAGGGTGACATCATCCCTATTCCCCGTACTCTTGTCCGCGGTATTGCCAAGCAGGGCGGCACCATTCTGGGCACCTCCCGCACCAACCCGTTCGAGAACGGCGGCGGACCGGACGTCATCAAGGCCCACATGGACCGGCTGGGAATCGACGCCATCATCGCCATCGGCGGCGAGGGAACCCTTGCGGCCGCAAAACGCCTCACCGACGCCGGCCTGAAGATCGTCGGCGTTCCCAAGACCGTTGACAACGACCTCGACGCCACGGACTACACCTTCGGTTTCGACACCGCCGTCCAGATTGCCACCGAGGCCATCGACCGGCTGCGGACCACCGGCGAATCCCACCACCGCTGCATGATCGCCGAGGTCATGGGCCGCCACGTCGGCTGGATCGCCCTGCACGCAGGCATGGCCTCGGGCGCCCACGCCATCCTGATTCCGGAGCAGAAGACCAGCATCGAGCAGATCACCAAATGGGTGACCGAGGCCCATGACCGTGGTCGTGCGCCGCTGGTGGTGGTGGCCGAGGGATTCGTGCCGGAGCACATGGAATCGCCGCACTCCGAACGCGGGCTGGACACTTTCGGCCGGCCGCGGCTGGGCGGGATCGCCGACCAGCTGGCCCCGGAAATCGAAGCCAGGACCGGCATCGAGACCCGCGCCACTATCCTGGGCCACATCCAGCGCGGCGGCGTCCCGTCCGCTTTCGACCGCGTCCTGGCCACCCGGCTGGGCATGGCCGCCGTCGACTCCGTGGTCGAAGGGCGCTGGGGCACCATGGTGTCGCTGAGCGGCACCGACATTGACCATGTGGGCTTCGAAGCCGCGCTGGGCAAGCTCAAGACCGTCCCGCAGCACCGCTACGACGAGGCCGCGGTCCTGTTCGGCTAAGCCCCGCTCCCACTCCCGTCCGGCTTCCAGCGGCGCGAACTGGCAGTTAATGCCCTGTTTTTTGGTTTTTGAGGGCATTATCTGCCAGTTCGCGCTTCTCGGTAGGCTGGGATCATGAGTCTTGACCCCGGATCCGCCGCCATCATCCAGCTTGCCTGGGCGCGCCGCCTGGGGCTCGACGACGGCGCGTTCGCCCGTGCGCTGGAAACCGGCGAGCGGATCACCAGGGTGGACGACTCCGCGCACTCGGTCGAATTCGTGCGGCTGTTCGGCAGCTCGGCCCTGGTGGGTCCGCAGTGGGCGCTGGACGCCGCGGCCGGAATCTCGGACGAGGAGATGGCCCAGCACGTTACCCTGCTGACCATCACCCGCCGGCACGGCGGACATGGCCAGGGCTCCGCCGCGCTCTTCTTTGCCGACGACCTGCCGCTGCTGCAGCCGGCGGAGGACCTGACGGTATCGCACGGCAACCCCGAGGCCATTGAGCTTGAAGGCCTGTGCCCGCCCGATGACGTGAACGAGGTGGGCCTGTCTGACCTCGAGAACCGGTACACCATCATGCACGACGACGAGGGGCAGCGCGCGCCGGTGGCCTGCGGCGCCTACTCGGAATGGGAAGGCATCCTGGCGAACATGGGGGTTCTCGTGGCCCCCGGGTGGCGCCGCCGCGGACTGGGATCGCTCGCGGCCTCCGTGGCTGCCCACGAAGCGCTGGCCTCCGGGCTGACGCTGCAGTGGCGCACCGACGTGAGCAACAAGGGCTCGCTGGCCACGGCACGCAGCCTGGGCTTTTCCACCGGCGGCATCCAAACCAGCGCGCTGCTCGGCTAGCCGCCGCCAGGCTGCTAGCGCGTTGTCGCCTCCGCGTCCTGGTCGGCGGCCGGCTGCTGTCCGCCCCAGCCCTGTACTGCCTTGGGCCGGGCGAAGAACAGTGCCACCGCTGCGCCGAGCACGATCACAGCTGCAGGCAACATGATCGACTGGCCCATCGCCGTCGCGAAGCCCTCATGGAGGGCCGGAGGCAGCTGGCCGCCGAAGCCGCCGGCTTCACCCCCGGCTCCGTCGGATGCGCCCGGTGCCGCCGGGAGTTCCGCCGCGAGCCGGGCCTGCATGAGGACGGCGATGGCGGCACTGCCGAGGACAGCGCCGATCTGCCGGGTGGTGTTGTAGACGCCCGCCCCGGCCCCCGCCTGCCGCACGGGCAGGTTGCGGGTGGCGGTGGAACTTAGGGGCGCCCAGATGCCTGCGTTCGCGAAGCCAAGCACCGCGCTGGGGAGCAGGAACAGCCACACCGGGGTGTCCGGGTGCATGAGGGCTGAATTCCAGAACAGCGCCGCGGCCATGAGCAGCAGCCCGGTGGATGTGATGTATTTGGGGTTGACCCTGTCGATAATCCGCCCCACAACGGGCGCCAGTCCGCCGGAAATCAGCGCCATCGGCACCATCATCAGGGCCGACTGCGTCGGGGTCATGTCCCGCACCATCTGGTAATAGAAAATTAGCGGCAGCCCAAAAGCTGTGACGGTGAACCCCACCGTGGTGATCCCGATGTTGGCAAGCGAGAAATTTCGGTCCTTGAAGAGACCCAGCGGAAGCAGCGGCTCACCCTTGTTGACCGCCTGCCACACGACAAAAAGCACCAGCACAACGAGGCCGCTGATGATCAGCCCCCACACCGTGACCGGACCGGTGATGGTGCCCCAGTTGTAGGTCTCGCCCTCCTGGATGCCAAAGACAAGCAGGAAAAGCCCGACGGCGCTGAGCACCACGCCGGGGATGTCGAACTTATGCGGGTGGGTGGTCAGGGACGGCACCAGCCGCCAGGCGAGGATGAAGCCGACGATCCCGATGGGTACGTTGATGAAGAAGATCCACTCCCAGCCAAGCCCGTCCACCAGCACGCCGCCGAGAATCGGGCCCACCAGCGTGGCCACGCCGGCAGTGGCACCCCACAGACCCATGGCGGCGCCGCGCCGGTCCGGCGGGAAGATGCGCGTGATCACGGCCATGGTCTGCGGCGTCATCAGCGCTGCACCCAGCCCCTGGAGAACGCGCGCCGCGATCAGCATCTGCACATTGCCGGAGAGTCCGCACCACAGCGAGGCGAGGGTGAAGACCACCAGGCCGGACAGGTACAGCCGCTTGGGCCCGAACCTGTCACCGAGCCTGCCGGTGATCAGCAACGGCACCGCATAGGCCAACAGATAGGCGCTGGTGACCCAGATGACGGCGTTGATGTCCGTGTCCAGCCCCTCCATGATGCGCGGGTTGGCCACCGAAACGATCGTGGTGTCGATCAGGATCATGAAGAATCCGATGACGAGGGACCAGAGTGCAGGCCACGGCCTGCTGACGTTCTCCAAGTGCTCAGCCCAGCAATTCCAGGATGTCGGTCCGGGCGAACATCTGGGCGGCGGCACGCGCGGAGGGGGTGCCGGCGTCGGGATCTGCTCCGGCGTCAAGCAGCACCCGGGCGACGTCCGAGTAGCCCTTGAAGACGGCGCCGGCCAGCGGTGTCTGTCCGCGGTCGTTGGCTCCGTTGGCGTCACCGCCGTGGTGGAGGATCAGCTGCACGGTCTCGGCAAAGCCGTGGTAGGCGGCGAGCATGAGCAGCGAGTCGCCCGCGGAGTTGGTCAGCGTGGCCGGGGCGCCGGCGTTGAGGTAGCTGCGCAGCAGCTCCGTCTCGCCGTTGCGGGCGGCGTCGAAGAGGGTGTGCGCCAGGGCGAGGGTTTCCTCATCCGGCTGCTGCTGAGCCTGGTCTCCGGGCGCGGTGGAGTCTGTCATCTGTGGGTCCCCCTCAGGAATCCTGTCTGCCTTCCGACCACCTGGCCGGCGTCGGGCGCCACGATTACTTCCTGCGCGGCTGTGTACGGTTCATCCCCGTCCATTACCGTCAGTATTTCATCCGGCGCGACAGAACGCTTGATGACGGCCAGCGCGATGGGGCCCATCTCATAGTGCTGCGCCACGGACGTCACGGCGCCCACCTTGCGCTCCCCCACCAGGACCTCGCTGCCGGCGGCCGGCAAGGTGTGCTGGGACCCGTCGAGCTGCAGGAACACCAGGCGCCGCGGCGGGTGGCCAAGGTTGTGGACGCGGGCGATGGTCTCCTGGCCTTTGTAGCAGCCCTTGGCCAGGTGCACGGCGGTGCGCAGCAGGTCCAGTTCGTGCGGGATGGTCTTGTCGTCCGTTTCGGCACCGAGCCGCGGACGCCAGGCAGCCACGCGCAGGGCTTCGGCGGAGAGGACGCCGGCGAGCTTGCGGTCCCCCACCGTCTGCTCAAGCTCCGCCGCGGGCACGAGATATTCAAACCACGGGCGTTCGGCCCCCGGGTGGGTGTCCTCCGGAACCACGGAGTAGGCGTACCCGCCCGCACCGACGTGCGGCCAGGGGTCCTGCCACACTTGCAGGCCGGACCATTCGGGCACGGCCTTGGTGGACCCAACAACTGCCCAGTCGGCCGACACGTCCGCCACCTCGACGCGGAGCATGAACTTCATCCTGGTCAGCCACTCGGCCAGGGGACCCGCTTCGGCCGCCTCGACAATCAGCCAGGTGGTCCCGCCGTCGTCCACCACGCGCGCATCGAATTCGATGCGGCCCTGCACACTCAGGAGCAGCAGTTCGCTGGACTCGCCGGGCTTGAGATTGGTGACCTGCTGGGACGACAGGGTGTTCAGCCAGCTCAGGCGGTCCGGTCCGGTGACCGTCACCACGCCGCGGTGGGAAAGATCAACGACGGCGGTCCCTGCCGCGAGGGCGCGCTGCTCCCGCAGCGGTTCGCCGTAATGGGACGCGACGCCGGCGTCGGCGCCGCCCGCTTCAACGGCGCCAGGGCGCGACAACAGAGGGCTCTTGGTAGTCATATGAAGGGGAACGTCCTTGGCTGGGAGGGTATTCCGGCCACCTAGCGGTATTCCGGGTTTTCGAAACCGAACTTGGTTCCGGCCTTCCATTCTTCCGGAAGGTTGCCATAGGCGGGAATTCCGCCGGCGTCCTTGAGCGTCCGGGCCAGGTGCAGGAGGTTCCACGTCATGAACGTGGTGTTCCGGTTCGTGAAGTCGCTCTCCGGACCGCCCGAACCCTCGTCCAGGTAGCTGGGTCCCGGCCCGACGGGGCCGATCCAGCCCGCGTCGGCCTGCGGCGGGATGGAGAAGCCGATGTGCTGCAGGCTGTAGAGGACGTTCATGGAACAGTGCTTGATGCCGTCCTCGTTGCCGGTGATCAGGCAACCGCCCACCTTCGGATAAAAGGCCCACTGGCCCTTCTCGTTGAGCTGGCCCGAATGGGCGTAGAGCCGCTCGATGAGCTTCTTGGTCTGTGAGGAGTTGTCCCCCAGCCAGATGGGTCCGGCCACCACCACGATGTCCGCGTCCTTGACGGCCGGGTACAGCTCCGGCCATTCATCGGTCGCCCAGCCATGCTCGCGCATGTCCGGGTAAACGCCGCTGGCGATGTCGTGGTCGACAGTCCGGATGACCCGGGTGGTCACGCCCTGCTTCTCCATGATCAGCCGGCTCACCGTGATCAGGCCCTCGGTGTTGCTCTTCTCCGGCGAACGCTTGAGGGTGCCGTTGAAGTACACGGCCTTGAGGTCGCTGTAGTCAGCCGGCGGCTGGGACTCATCCATCGGACACTCCATCGGGTTACTTTGGACTCAGGCGTGGAGACCTGAGGCCAAAGTAACCGAAAGGAGCGCGGCGGAACAGGGTTTCGGAGCAGCCGGGTGCAGCAGCGGTGTGCGCAGCAGCGGGTGGCTGAGTTCAGGAGACCTTGTTAAGGAACGCCGAGGCGTGGGCCTCCAGGCCATTGCCCGGTTCAGCAGCCGCGGTGCCTGCGGACGGGCTGCCGGTGGCCACATCCCACCGCCAGAGGAGGTTGCCCTCGACCAGCCCGAAGATCCGGGTGGCCGCGCTGTAGTCCTTGGAGTGGCTGCCGCGCATCACCATGTCGGTGCTGAGCTGGATCTGCGGGCCCTTGATCTGCCCGTAGTACAGCTCCGAGATGCCGCCCGGGTGGCTGATGGACACCGAGATGTCGAAGCCACCGTCCTTGTTGCGGAGCGCCTCAACCTCGTCAGCGCTTTTCAGCACGGGCACGATGTCCCCGGGAACAAGGCCGGGGCCGCTGTCGGCCTCCAGCTGTTTGCGCTCCAGGGCCCAAAAACCGGTCTCAACTGTGAGGGGCCGGAGCTTGGTGCCGTCCTCGTCGGTCAGCCAGCTTTCCGCACGGTACTGCAGGTACGGCAGACCATTGTGGGTGAAGGAAACATGCTGCAGGAAGTGCTCTGAGCTTTCATCACCGGCCCCGAGCCGGCCACGGCCCTCCCACTCACCGATGAGCCAGGAGAGGGGAACCAGTTCGGGGGTCAGGTCTGTAGGAATTTCAATAGGCACAGCCGCTACCTCTCGAAACCGCTAAGCAGGGGTTTACCGCTGTCCCTTGAACAGGCGGTAGACAACAAAACCGGCAAACCAGGCCATGGAAAGGCTGGCAACGCCGAGCAGGACAAGGAAGAAGATTTCAAATGCAAGTACGGACATGATGCCATCCTAACCCGTCAGGAGATGAGTAGTTTGTCTATGAAGTAGGCGAGCGAACCGACCGCCGAAATGGGCGCCAGGCCCATGCCCAGGGCAGCCGGAAAGTTCAGCGGAGCGCCCCGGAGAGTCACGAGCCGGCGGAAACTGACTAGGACCGCCCCGACCACCACACCGAACACTGCCGCGGGCAAAACGGCGATGTCGGAGAACACCAGCCCGGCGAGCGGCCCGGCCAGTCCGGCCAGGGTGATGCCCAGTGGCGCAATGATCCGGTCCGGCCAGCGGATGAGGCCGGCGAGCAGTGCGACGGCGGCGCTGATGCCGGCCACCAGCACCATCTCCTTGACACCGTTGAACCTGGTGCCGGCGATCCATCCGGACCCCAGGCAGGAGAGGAGGACGCCCACGCTGCAGCCGAGTGTCGACTCGAGGCGCTGCGCCTGGCCAGTGCCTCGCATCAGCTGGACGATGAAGACAGCCGTGACACCGAGGGCAATGAAGCCGGGCGTCCAGTTGAGGTAGCCGGGGGCGGCCGCGAAAGTGGCCGCAACGGCCGAGCCGGCCCCGGACAGTCCGATCACGGCAGCGAGGGTTTTCTTGGCAGGGATTCCCAGGTAGTGGGGCCAGCCGACGCCGATCCCCAGGGCAAAAAGCACGGCAACCGCGAGGAGGACGTCCGGAGTCCGGAAGACGCTGGCCACCAGCGTTGCCAGGCCCGCCAGGCCAACGACTCCAATGCTCCATGACCGGAGCGTCCGGCCGCCAGTGGCAGGAGCGCTCACCTCGGGGGCAGGCCCTGGCGTACTCATCTCGGACTCTGCACTCAAATCTGCTGCGACCTCATCCTGGCTGTGCCGTTGACGGGCAGGGGCTCGGCCCCCTGACGGTTTCAATCCTGCCCTATGTGACCGCCATATGTCGTAAACAAGGCGCGCGGGCCTGGCCCACCCATGTCCGTCAGGGAGCCGTTGGGTATACTCAGACATCAGCTCAGTCGCCCGACGATGCGCGGACAGCCCCTTGGAGGAATAATGTCGCACATCCTGTTACTGACCAACAGCACCGGGTCATCGGTGGACATTCTGCCTGCCCTGGAGCTCCTAAACCACCGGGTGCATATCCTTCCCGCCGAGCCCACCGCCCTGCTCGAGACAGATCCTTGCGACGTCGTCCTCCTGGACGCGCGCAAGGACCTAGTGGGCGCCCGCTCCCTGACCCAGCTCCTGAAGGCGACCGGCCTCAGCGCACCTCTGGTGCTGATCCTCACCGAGGGCGGCATGGCGGCCGTATCCTCAGCCTGGGCCGTCGACGACATCGTGCTCGACTCGGCCGGCCCCGCCGAGGTGGAGGCACGGATCCGCCTCTCTGTCGCCCGGGCTGTACCGGAGCAGGAGGAGGCTCCCTCCGAGATCCGGGCCGCCGGCGTCGTTATTGACGAGGCGAGCTACACGGCGCGCGTCAACGGCGCGGCACTGAACCTGACCTTCAAGGAGTTCGAACTCCTGAAGTACCTGGCGCAGCACCCCGGCCGGGTATTTACCCGGCAGCAGCTCCTCACCGAGGTCTGGGGCTACGACTACTACGGCGGCACCCGGACCGTGGACGTCCACGTCCGGCGGCTGCGCGCCAAGCTGGGCGCCGACCACGAGAACCTGATCAGCACGGTGCGCAACGTCGGCTACCGGCTCACCCTGATCCGCCAGCAGGAGGACGAACTCACCGAGGCGTAGGCCCCGGGCCGGACCCCCAGGGGCCGGCGGAGAGTGCCTGGACCTGCAGTAGAAATACAGAACGGCCCGGCTCACCAGAGCCGGGCCGTTCTGTATTTCTACTTATCAGTGGAGGACATACGGGTCGAACGTATCGAGGCCACCCCAGTGGTGGATCCCCCTCACAACCTGCCATGAATGGCGGCTGAGGTAACGACTATACGGGGCGCCACGGCATGTTCCAAATCGGGCGCGCGTGGGTGGCGTCCGTATAGCCTTACAGCATGAGTCCTGCGCACCCGGAGAAATGGCCCGTCCTAGTCATCAGGGGCGGCGTGGATGAAGAGCTGCTGCGGGACGTCCGCGCCCTGCTGGCCGCCGCCGAGGAATCGGACGGCAATCCGCCCATTTCCGAACAGACCCTCGTGACCATGCGCGCGGCGGACACGGGCCCGCACATGCTGCTGACCCTTGCCCTCTACGCCCCGGACGAGCAGTCGGACCCCGCCACGGCACAGGACCTGGCCGGATTCGCCGTGGTCGTCGAGGAGCCGGACGGGACAGGCGTGGCGGAAATCGCAGTGCACCCCAGCTACCGGAACCAGGGCGTGGCAGACCGGCTCGTCAGCACGCTCAAGTCATCGCGCGGCCTGGACGGGCTCAAGGCATGGTCGCACGGCAACCATGAGGCCGCCGCGGACCTGGCGGCCCGGTACGGCTATGGCCCGGTGCGGGAACTGTGGAAGATGCGGCTCACCACCGCCGCCGCTGACCTGCCCGACGTCGGCCTTCCGGACGGCGTCTCGATCCGCGCCTTCGCGCCGGGGAAAGACGAAGAAGCCTGGCTCGTGGCCAACCGGGAAGCGTTCGCGCACCACCCGGAGCAAGGATCCCTGACCAGGGCCGACCTGCAGGCCCGGATGGACGAACCCTGGTTCGACCCCGCCGGTTTCCTGCTGGCGGAGGGCCGGGACGGGCGGCTCCTGGGCTACCACTGGACCAAAGTGCATCCGCAGCACGGGTCACACCCTGCCATCGGTGAGGTTTACGTGGTGGGCGTCACGCCCGCAGCCCAGGGCATGGGCCTCGGCAAGGCGCTGACCATCGCGGGGATCCGGCATCTCCAGCAGCAGGGCCTGCACGCCGTGATGCTGTACACGGATGCGGACAACACTCCGGCTGTCTCGCTGTACCGGCGGCTGGGCTTCACCCGCTGGGATATGGACGTGATGTACGGGCCGGTTGACGGGCGTTAATCGGCTCTTTAACGCTTGGTCCGGCCGCCCCGAAATCTTCGGGTCCCGGACCCCTGAATGCTTGTAAGGTTGAAACTAAACCCGCCAGTACTCAAGGAGAGCGCATGCAACCGGAATCCGCCGGAACAGCCACCACCGAAATCAAGGCTGCGCCTGTGCGCGCCCGGTTCGGCTCCTCCGAAGTGCCGGCCTCCCGCGCCACACAGGACCGGATCGACATTCCTGAGTTCGCCGCCATCCTGGAGCCGGATGGAGAGATCAGCCCGGACCGGTTCCTGGACCGCGAGCTGAGCTGGCTTGCGTTCAACGCCCGGGTCCTCGAACTGGCAGAAGACCCCACCCTGTACCTGCTGGAGCGCGTCAACTTCCTCTCGATCTTCGCGTCCAACCTCGATGAATTCTTCATGGTCCGCGTGGCCGGCCTGAAGCGCCGCATCGCCACCGGACTCGCCGTCCCGTCCCCGGCGGGCCTGAGCCCCGTCCAGGTCCTGGAGCAAATCGGCGAGGCGGCCCACCGCCTGCAGCAGCGGCACGCCCAGGTCTACGCGGAGCAGATCCGGCCGGCCCTGGCCTATGAGCACATCCACCTCATGCACTGGGATGAACTCGACGACGAGGCCCGGCACCGGCTCAGCGCCATGTTCGCGGAGAAGGTCTTCCCCATCCTCACCCCGCTGGCCGTGGACCCCGCCCACCCCTTCCCCTACATCTCGGGCCTTTCCCTGAACCTGGCCGTGGTGGTCCGGAACCCGGTCAGTGACAAGGAGCTGTTCGCCCGCGTCAAGGTGCCGGACCAGCTGCCCCGCCTGATTTCCATCGACGGTCCCCGGGCCGGCTCGGTGCCCGGCCGCGTGGCACGGTTCATCGCCCTCGAGGAAGTCATCGCCGTCCACCTGGACCAGCTCTTCGCCGGCATGGAGGTCCTGGAGCACCACACCTTCCGTGTGACCCGCAACGAGGACGTCGAGGTGGAAGAGGACGACGCCGAGAACCTCCTGCAGGCGCTTGAGAAGGAACTGCTGCGCCGCCGGTTCGGCCCGCCCGTCCGGCTCGAGGTCACCAACGACATCAACCCGAACATCCGCGCCCTGCTCATCCGCGAGCTCGGTGTGGACGAGTCCGAGGTCTACTCAGTTCCGGCACCACTGGACCTGCGCGGCTTGTCCGTGATCGGCAACATCGACCGCGCGGACCTGCACTACCCCAAGCACGTGCCCCACACCTCGCGGTACCTGAACGAGTCCGAGACATCCAAGGCCGCGAACGTCTTCGCCGCGATGCGCCGCCGCGACATCCTGCTGCACCACCCCTACGATTCGTTCTCCACGTCGGTTCAGGCATTCCTGGAACAGGCGGCGGCGGACCCCAAGGTGCAGGCCATCAAGCAGACCCTGTACCGCACGTCCGGCGACTCCCCCATCGTCGACGCCCTGATCGACGCTGCCGAGGCGGGCAAGCAGGTGCTGGCCCTCGTGGAGATCAAGGCCCGCTTCGACGAGCAGGCGAACATCTCCTGGGCGCGCAAGCTGGAGCAGGCCGGCGTCCATGTGGTCTACGGCATCGTGGGCCTGAAGACCCACTGCAAGCTGTCCCTCGTGGTCCGCCAGGAAGTGGACGGGCTGCGCCGCTACTGCCACATCGGAACCGGCAACTACCACCCGCGCACCGCGCGCTACTACGAGGACCTCGGGCTCCTGACGGCCAACGAGCAGGTGGGCGAGGACCTGTCCAAGCTGTTCAACCAGCTCTCCGGGTACGCCCCCAAGTCGACCTTCAAGCGGCTCCTGGTGGCCCCCCGGTCCGTGCGTTCGGGACTGATCGAAAGGATCGAGGCCGAAATCCGCAATGCCCGCGCAGGCATCCCCGCGCGCGTGCAGATCAAGGTCAACTCCATGGTGGACGAGTCCATCATCGATTCCCTGTACCGCGCTTCCCAGGCCGGCGTGAAGGTGGACGTCATTGTCCGCGGCATCTGCTCCCTGCGCCCCGGCATCCCCGGGCTGAGCGAGAACATCACGGTCCGCTCCATCCTTGGCCGCTTCCTTGAACACTCCCGCGTGTTCGCCTTCAGCAACGGAGGCGACCCCGTGGTGTACATCGGCTCCGCGGACATGATGCACCGCAACCTGGACCGCCGGGTGGAGGCGCTGGTGCAGCTGTCCGGCGGCGAGGACACCGCCTACGTCCTTGACCTGATGCGCCGGTACATGGACCCGGAGACGTCCAGCTGGCACCTGGACAGCGACGGCGAGTGGACCCGCCACCACATCGGCGATGACGGCAGCAAGCTGGACGATGTCCAGTCCTGGCTGCTGGCATCACGATCCCGGCAGCGCGCCGTCGTCCGGCGGTAGGAACCCGGCCTTTGAAGAGCAGCGACTCACCCATAGCGGATCAGACCGATCACCCGGGCGAGCCGGTCGCCGTCACGGCCGCCGGCGCCCTGCCTTGGCGCGTCAAGAAGGACCAGCTGGAGGTCCTCCTGATCCACCGGCCGCGGTACGACGACTGGTCCTGGCCCAAGGGCAAGCTCGACCCGGGCGAGACTGTGCCCGAGTGCGCAGTCCGCGAGGTGGAGGAGGAGATCGGGCTCGTTGCGCCGCTGGGCATCCCGCTCCCGCCCATCCATTACCATGTCGCCGCCGGGCTGAAGGTTGTGCACTACTGGGCCGTTGAGGTCACCGGCAATTCCCTGCGGCCCGACGGCAAGGAAGTGGACAGCGTCATGTGGTGCGTACCGGAGCGTGCCGCCGAGCTGCTGTCCAACCCCTCGGACCGGGCCCCGCTGGAATACCTGGCCGCGGCGCACGCCCGCAAGGAACTGCAGACCTGGCCGCTGGTCATCGTGCGCCATGCCAAGGCCAAACCGCGGTCGTCATGGACCAAAGCGGAAGGCGAACGGCCCCTGGCAGCCACCGGCATCCGCCAGGCCCAGGCCGTGCACCGGCTGCTGAAGGCGTGGAAGCCGCTGCGCGTGGTCAGCAGCCCGTGGCTTCGCTGCGTGGCGACCATCGCCCCCTACGTCAAGTCAGCGGACGCCAAGGTGAAGCTCGTGGATGCGCTCACGGAGCACCGGCATGCCCGCAATCCCAAGAAGACCGCTGCCGTGGTGGACGCGTTATTCGACAAGCAGCGCGCCGTGGTGCTGTGCACGCACCGTCCGGCCCTCCCCACCGTGCTGGGCCAGCTCGCCGGCTACATGCCCCCGCGGCTCAGGGGCCTGCTGCCGGTAGCAGACCCCTATCTCGCCCCCGGGGAAATGATCATCTGCCACGTGGCGCACGGCAGCAAGAGCAGGATCGTCTCGGTGGAGCAGTTCAAGCCCTTCGACGACTGAGCCTCCACCGCCGTCCAGGCCTTCACCTTGACCCCGCCATCTTTGTATCAAATACTTGATACAAAGATGGCGCTTCGGGATCATTTGGGGGGTCTGATGCCACTACAGTTTGAGTTGCCGCCCATGGCGCTGCTGGGACCGCTGCTGGCCGCAGTGGGCATTTACGGGCTGTTGCGCTGGGTTGTCTGGGCGCCGGGCGGCGGCACCTCGCCCAGGTCCATTTCGGACCATGCGCTCTGGGTCGGCGTGATCGGCTGGCTGGCGAGCACCCTGCAAGGGGCAGCAAACGCCGGCATCATTCTCCTCAACCCCCAGACGCCGTCGCTGGCGCAACCTGCGGACATCCTGGAGGCGCTCGCCTGGCCGGTCGTCGGCTGTCTTGGGGTCCATGCGCTGGGCCAGCTCAGCTATCCCGGTCCCCGGGGTTCGCGCCGGCTGGCAACCCTGTCCGTCCGGCGCGTCAGGGACTTTCTTCCGCGGAAACTGGCGTGGACCACGCTCGGCATTTTCGCTGCCTCCGCCGCAACCATCGCGTGGGCAGCCACGCTACCGGCGTACCGTCCCTTGCCCTACACTTCCCCGCCCCGCGGGGAAGCTGGCCCCACGGTGGGCGGCGACGGACGGATTCCCGGCACAGAACTGGCGGCCTGCCTGGCTACCGCGCTGCTGCTGCTCGCGGCCGGCACGGTTCTGGTGCTGTGGCTGATTTCCCGACGCCGGCAGCTGGAAGCCCTTGATGCCGACGACAACGTCCTCCTCCGCACCATCGCGATGAACCGGCTGCTGCGGACGGTCTCGACTGTCGCCGCAGGACTGGCAGCCATCGCCGGCAACTTTGCTTCCCGGCCGGATCCCACAGTTACCACTGATTGGACCAACCCGGCCGCACTGGTCGCCATGATGGTGCTGTTCGTGATGTGGCTGTGGCAGCCGCCGCAGCTGGCGAGCCTCCGGCCCCGGAAAGCCCAAATCCGCCGGGCTTCGTCTTCCGCCCGGAAAATCGTCCGGAATCTGCCCGGCGAGAAGCATCCCGCCGCGGTGCTCACCGTGTCCCTCGGCGCCCTCCTCGGGCTGGCCGCGGTGGCGCCGGGCATGGGAGTTTTGTTCTTGCTGGGCTCCACCAATCCGGTCCGTGCCACCATCATCTCGGCTGTGATGGCCGGGTGCGTCCTGCTGGCCATCCTGGCCGGCGAGCTGCTACTGGAACGGAATTACGGCGCCGCCTCAGCAGTCCGCGGCTGGCCCGTCCAGCCGGTGGCGCCCGCCCTCCTCACCGCTGCGATCATTGGCCTGCTGCTGCTGGCAGTCCTGGTTGTTCTGACCGCCGTCGGAGAAGCGGCCGTTCCGTCCGGAACACCTGGAGCCCCGAGCTGGATTCCGACGGCGGTGGCCACTGCGGCCGTCGCCGCCACGGCTGTGCCCGCCGCCCAAGCCGTTCGCCGGCGCCGCGGCATCGTCACCGTGGGCAGCGTCACCGTGGATGACGGACTGGACGCGGCGCTCCGCGCCGTCACGCTCAACAGGATCGTTCGGATTCTGGCCGCCTTCCTGCTGGCACAAGCAGGTGGCCTGCTGATTTCGGCAGGCCCGGCATGGAGTGCGCTGCTGGGAATGCAGACGGCTCCGGCGGGACTGTGGGAAGGGACGGCAGCCGCCTGCGGGTACGTGCTGGTAGTAGCCGCCGTGGTGCTTTCCCTGGTTCCCGTGACCGCTTTCGGCCCCAGGAGCACGCCGGCCACCCGGCGTACACCGGTGGAACCTGCCCGATGACCGCGGGCATCTCGGTGGACCTCGGTTCCCCCACTCCCCCTTATGAGCAAATCCGGCTGCAGGTCAGCGCGCTGATCGCCGCAGGCGGGCTCACTGCCGGCACTCGCTTGCCGGCAGTCCGCAGCCTCGCGGCAGATCTGGGTCTTGCTGCCGGGACCGTCGCCCGGGCGTACAAGGAACTGGAACAGTCGGGGCTGATCGAGACCCGGCGCAGGAACGGAACCGTCGTCGTCGGGCTACCGGCGTACAGTGCGTCGGACGCCGAGGCGCCCGGGTCCGATGCATCCGGCTCCGGTGCCTCCGCAGCGGAAGTGGCTGCCGCCGTCGAACATCTCATCAAAGCGGGGGCCAAGGCGGGTCTGCCCGACGAGGAGCTTCTTGCGCTGGTCCGTGTTGGTCTGCAGCGGCGCCGCGGCCTGCCTTCGGGCCCGCCCTCGAGCTCCGACTAGACTGGACGGGTGAGCACCCCAACGCCCTATGAAGACCTTCTGCGCGACGTCATGGCAAACGGCACGCACAAATCAGACCGCACCGGCACCGGAACCAGCAGCGTTTTCGGCCGGCAAATCCGCTTTGATCTGAGCGAAAGCTTCCCGCTGATCACCACCAAGCGGGTGCACTTCAAGTCCGTAGCCGCCGAGCTGCTGTGGTTCCTCCGCGGCGACTCCAACGTGAAGTGGATGCAGGACCAGGGCGTGACCATCTGGAACGAATGGGCCGACGCCGACGGCGAACTCGGGCCGGTCTACGGCGTCCAGTGGCGCAGCTGGCCCACGCCCGACGGCGGCCACATTGACCAGATCGCCGAGCTCTTGGAGAGCCTGAAGTCGAACCCGGACTCGCGCCGGCACATCGTCTCAGCCTGGAACGTGAGCGAGCTCAAGGACATGGCACTGCCGCCCTGCCACGCTTTCTTCCAGTTCTACGTCGCGGACGGCAAGCTCTCCTGCCAGCTGTACCAGCGGTCCGCGGACATGTTCCTTGGCGTGCCGTTCAACATCGCCTCCTACGCGCTGCTGACCTGCATGCTGGCCCAGCAGACCGGCCTCGAGCCCGGCGAATTCGTCTGGACCGGCGGCGACGTGCACATCTACGACAACCACATGGACCAGGTCCTGAAGCAGCTGGATCGGGAACCGTACGCGTACCCGCAGCTGAAGATCACCCGCAAGCCGGAATCGATCTTCGACTACACCCTGGACGACTTCGAAGTGGTGGGCTACCGGCACCACCCCACCATCAAGGCGCCGATCGCCGTATGAGCACGGAGGGCACTATGGATGCGCAGGCTTTCAGCGAGGACATCGCCGCGGGGATGTCCGGGATCGGACTCGTGTGGGCCCAGACGCCGGCCGGCGTCATCGGCAAAGACGGCGACATGCCGTGGAACTTGCCCGAGGACCTGAAGCACTTCACCAAAGTCACCACCGGCCATCCCGTTATCATGGGCCGGAAAACCTGGCTGTCCTTCCCGGCGAAGTACCGTCCCCTGCCCAACCGGACGAACATCGTCATTACCCGGCAGGAGAACTGGGGCAGCTCGCCTGAGGCGGAGGGCGCCGTCGTCGTCAAATCCCTCGATGATGCCCTGCTGGAATCACAGTTCGCCCCAGGCTGCGAAGCAGTCTGGATCCTCGGCGGCGGCGAAATCTTCAAGGAGTCCACGGGCCTGGCCAACGTTGCCGTGGTCACCACCATCGACGTGGACGCCGACGGCGACACGTACGCCCCGGAGCTCGGCGACGGCTGGGTGGCCGGCGCCTCTGTGCCGGCCGACGGCTGGTTCACGGGAGCCAACGGCACCCGCTACCGGTTCACCAAATGGAACCGCCCGGAAGGTTAGAACATGCTGCGTAAACCCGAAACCCTCTTCGTGCTCGGCTACATGCTGCTGCCGCTGTTTGCCCTGCTGTCCGCGATTGTCGGGCTCACAATGATCCTCGGCGGCAACAAAATTGCCGGCATCATCGTCCTGGTGGTGGTGACGCAGGCGTTCGCCTTCGGCGCCTTCTTCGCCCTGCGCGCCCGCAAGACCGCCCTGATGGAGGAGCCCGACCGCCAGTAGCGCCCGGATGGGGAGTGCTGCCCATCGCGGCGGCCCGGGGCGCGAATTAGAGTGATGGCTGGACTTAGCAGCAACCGTGCCCGTTTGGAACGGTCAAATTTTGGGGGACGATGTGACAGGTAATTTGTGGGGCGCCGACGTTGCGCAACTTCGCACACTCGCGCAGCAGTTTGGAAGCGTCTCCGACCACCTGATGCAGACATCGTTGCAGCTGACCAACCAGATCAACAGCAACCCTTCCTGGAAGGGCAACGACGCCACCCAGTTCCGTTCGGACTGGAACGGCAACCACAGGGCTCTTATCCAGCGGACGGTGCGCGCCCTCAAGGACGAATCCCGCAAGCTGCTGGACAACGCCAACGAGCAGGAGAAGGCCAGCGACGCCGCCCCGGGGTCCGGCGGCGGGCCGATCGGCGTGTTCGCCGGTGATCCGGGGTGGACAGGGGACTCCGCCGGCGACGGCAAACCCTTTCAGTTGGGTCCGGACTGGCTTGCCGACGGCGAGAACTCTCCCTTCCGCAAAGGCTGGGAAACTTACAACCTGATCAAGGCCTTCCCGAACCTTCGTGCGGGCATCTACGACATGGCCTCGATGCTGGACAAGTCCCATGTGAACCAGTTCCTGTCAAAGGCCGCCTGGGAAACTTTTAAAGAGTCGAACGCAATCAGCAGATACTTCAATATGTCGTCCGATCTGTTCGATGGGAAGCTCCATACGGCGCTGAATCTGGCGCCGGACACTACTGCGTTTAAAGCTCTCGGTGCTTTCGGTCACGCCCTCGGCGGGGTAGGCGTCGGCCTCGACGCCCTAGACGCAGTGAACAAGTTTCAGACCGGGGACACAGGCGGCGCCTACTATTCCAGCGCGAAGGTGATTCTCGGCGTCGGATCCTTCTTTCCTCCACCTGCCGGAACAGTGTGCATGGTAGCCAGTGGAGCACTTGCTATCTACGACAACGTCCCCGCCGTGAAGAACTTCGTGAATGGGGTGGGCGGCAAGATCGCTGAAGGCTGGAACGCGGCCGGCGGCGCCGTCGAACAAGGCGCGGAAGCGGCTGGAGAAGCGGTTCTCGATGTCGGAGAAGCGGTGGGCGATGCCGGAGAAGCGGTGGGCCATGCCGTTAGCGACGGAGCGAAGGCCGTGTCGAAATTCTTTGGATTCTAGAAAAGGGAAGCTAAGTGACTGAGACCATCACTGAACCAGCAGACTCAAGGGACAACCAGTACCCCGATTCAATCGGTTTCGGTTTCGCCGAGATCATAACCCTCCTGAACCTTCACCGAGGGGAGGCAGCCACCGCTACCGCCCACGCCCTCCGCGTTGGAGACGAACTGGATGACATTAGAATCATTTCCGCGGGCGCTTCATCCTTGGTTGCCAGGGGATTGGCCACCGTTGAGCCTGACGGAGAACTGTCCGTAGCAGGCCCCGTGGCCGCGGTCACGTCGGCGCTTACTTCGGCTATCAGACGCATGGAAATATCCCTCCTGGTTCCCGGATCAGGAGACAGCGTCTTGTCCGTCGAATCCGAGGACTACCAGATCATCCTGCAGCCACGTGCGTACTTCACTTGGTTCGCAATGGCACAAAACCCGGATATCTCCGCCGCTGAAGCGAACTTTTTCGTTATGCGGAAACATCTCTCGGACAACCCTGCGGGAGGAGCAACCATTTTACGGCGCGAAGATCCCGCCAAGCGCCGGCTCCTCCTCAAACATGGAATCGGTGGCTGGAGCGTCGGCTTTATCAACCAAGGCGACGACGAGGTCGTGGGGGAACTTTCCGGGCTCTCGGACTCCGAGGTCCTCGAACAAATACGCAAGATTAGGAACGAGACATAATGCACAGCAACCCGGAACGCTCGGCCCGCGACGAAGAAGTGTGGGAGTGGCACAAGCAAGCCTTGGCTGCGGGGCAGCATCGGGTTATTTCCCGGACCATGAGCGGTGAACTCTACAGCTACGCGAAAGACGAAATCGGTTTCCGGCGCAATGGCCCGGGATATGGGGTTTCTACGCTCTGGGGTCTCAGCGTCGTAACTATTGTGATGGCTGTGGTTGGCGTCTTCATGATCGTGGTGGCAACCGGCGCACTGTCGCCAGACGGTAAGCCAGCCTGGGGGTTTCTCGTACTCAGCGTTTTTGCAGCAGGGATGGTCTGGTGGGGCGTTCACTGTGCCATGTCCGAATTCAAGGCCAGGAAGATCCGGGAACAACGCGGGGTACCCACGCCCAGCAGCGCGCCGCTCTGAGCGAAGCGGCTCGTCGATCTCGTCGTCGTGTCTATCTGCCCGGCAGTGACGTAACCGACTGCGGCCCGCCAAATCCAAAGATAAACTGTCCCAATGACTACAGCAGCTACTCCGTCCGTTGGACTGGTCGGTTGGCGTGGCATGGTCGGCTCCGTCCTGATGCAGCGCATGCAGGAAGAGGGCGACTTCGCCAACATCAACCCCGTATTTTTCTCCACCTCAAACGCAGGAGGTGCCGCGCCTTCGTTTGCTGAAGGCGCAGGCAAGCTCGAGGACGCGTTCGACGTTGACACGCTGGCGAAGCTGCCCATTATTGTCACCGCCCAGGGCGGTGATTACACCAAGCAGGTCCACGGCGAGCTGCGCAGCCGCGGCTGGGACGGCCTCTGGATCGACGCCGCCTCCACCCTGCGCATGAATGACGACTCCATCATCGTCCTGGACCCGATCAACCGCGATGTCATCGACAAGGGGCTCGCCAACGGCACCAAGGACTTCGTCGGCGGCAACTGCACCGTGTCCTGCATGCTGATGGGCCTCGGCGGCCTCTTCAAGAACGGCCTCGTCGAGTGGGGCACGTCCATGACCTACCAGGCAGCTTCCGGCGGCGGCGCGCGGCACATGCGCGAGCTGCTGAGCCAGTTCGGCACCCTCAACGCCGAGGTCAGCACGGAACTGGACGACCCGGCGTCGGCCATCCTGGACATCGACCGCAAGGTATTGGCCCACCAGCGGAGCGACATCGACGCCACCCAGTTCGGTGTGCCGCTGGCCGGCTCGCTGATCCCCTGGATCGACGCGGACCTCGGCAACGGACAGTCCAAGGAGGAGTGGAAGGCCGGCGTCGAGACGAACAAGATCCTCGGCACCTCGGATGACAACCACGTGATCATGGACGGCCTCTGCGTGCGGATCGGGGCCATGCGCTCGCACTCGCAGGCTCTCACCCTGAAGCTCCGCGAGGACCTCTCCGTTGCCGAAATCGAGACGCTGCTCGCCGAGGACAACGAGTGGGCCAAGGTGGTGCCCAACTCCAAGGAAGCCTCCATGGCCGACCTGACCCCCGTGGCTGCCTCGGGCACGCTGACCATCCCCGTGGGACGCATCCGCAAGCTCGAGATGGGCCCGCAGTACATCAGCGCCTTCACCGTCGGCGACCAGCTCCTCTGGGGTGCCGCCGAACCGCTGCGCCGCATGCTCAACATCGCCACCGGCACGCTGTAACCAGCTTCGCGCCGCTCAACCGGCCCTGCCCCGCACGACCGGCCTGCCCTTGCTGTATCAGGGCCGGCCGTTCATGCGGAGCGGGGCCGGTTTTGCGTCTGCGCCCGGACGGTCGCGGGGCCGAGGCCGGTCAGGAAACGAGGAAGCCCTCGTACCGTTCGGCGGCCCGGCGGAAGCCCGCCAGCGCCGCCGGCCCCAGGGGCTTGGTCTCATCGAACGGAAAGGGTACGACGGCGGCTGTCCGCCCGCTCCCCTGCCTCGCCCAGGTGCCGGTCACCTCGCCGCCGGCCACGACGGCCTTCTTGAACACGCCGTTGCCGCCAGGAACGATCTTCTGCGCATGCTCGGGCGGCAGCACGATGCTCCGGTCCGTGTAGCCGAGGACAAACTCATCGAACCCCGGAAGGGCTAGAACCGAGCGTTGGCCCGGCACGCCCTCGTCCAGCAGTGCTGCGGCCTCAGGGGACGTCCAGTACTGCATCCCGTCGTACTCAAGCTCCGCCAACTCGCTCTTCACCGCTGGCAGGGCCCGCCGCACCTCGGTCAGGGGAATGCTGGACCACCACGCGAAGTCGCGCAGCGTGGCGGGTCCGTGGCCGCGCAGGTACCTCAGCAGCAGCTCGGCGATCCCCTCCTCACGGCCCAGGTCGCGGGACGTTGTGATCCAATGGTCGAACGCAACGAACTTCTGCTGGTTGCCGTCCAGCGGCCCGGGCACCAGCGTGGCGCTCTGGCACAGCATCCACAGCAGGTGGATGCCGCGCTGCGCCCTGGTTGGCTGCCCGGCCGTCTCGAAGGCTGCGAACAACTCCTCCCGGCTGGCGGCCCGTCCGCCGTCAACCAAGCCGACTGCTGCCTCCCGGCTCGCTTCGATGTCGCTGCCCGTGATTTCCAGTTGCCGGTGCCGGCCGGCCGTGCCCTGGACCATCCGGGCCGTGGTGATGTTCAGGATCCAGCGCAGATCCTCCGGCGCCAGCAGGTGCAGAGTCCCCCTCATGGGCCAGGAGCGGACCAAGGACCCGTCGTCCAGGGCGCGGCGGACGTCACTCAAGCCTGCGCCGGGAACCCGGATACCCACCGCCCACAGCGCCGCTTGGAGATCCTGGGCCTGCATCGCGGCCATCGAGCGGACTGCCTCCAGCACCCCGGTGAATCCGGCCCCCAGCAGGCCCTGCGACGCCAGCCTCAGCCGGCCCATCACCTTGGGCGTAACCCGGATCCTCACTGTTGCAGCCATGGCCCCATCCTAGGGCTCCCCGTATCCGAGCAACCCGGTTACCGGAGCAGGCGCGGCCAGACCTAGAGCGAGAGGCCGATCAGGAGCGGTTCGGGGTGCAGTTCGATGCCAAAACGCCCGACGACGCCGGCACGCACCTCGCGTGCGATCGCCACCATGTCGGTGGCGCTGGCAGAGCCGCGGTTGGTGATGGCCAGGGTGTGCTTCGTGGACAGCGAGGCCCTGCCGCCGGAGACGCTCCCGTCCTCCAGCCCGAAGCCCTTGGCGAATCCGGCGTTGTCGATCAGCCACGCCGCGGACAGTTTGACCGCGCCGTCGGAGCCGCCCGGGTAGCGTGGGGCGTTTTCGGGCAGTCCGTCCGCCACCGATGACGGCACGATCGGGTTGGTGAAGAAGGAGCCCGTGGAGTAGGTGTCGCGGTCCGCCGGGTCCAGCACCATGCCCTTGGAGGCGCGCAGCCGCAGGACCTCGCGGCGCACGTCGTTCGAGTAGGCACGCTTGCCCTGCTCCACGCCCAGGACCCTGGCCAGCTCGGCATAGCGGATGGGTGCGCTCATGCGGCCCAGCGGCAGCTGGAACTCGACGGTCAGCACGACGTAGCGCGGAGAGCCGTTGACAGTGGTCTGCTTGAGGATCGAATCCCGGTACCCGAACTTCAGGTCCGAGCTGGTGAAGGTTTTCACGGCGTTGCGCTCCCGGTCCCAGGTGCGGACCGCGGCGATGGTCTGCGAGACGTCCGCGCCGTAAGCGCCGACGTTCTGCACGGGCGTGGCTCCAGTGGCACCGGGGATCCCGGACAGCGCTTCAATGCCGGACCAGGCGTGGAGCACGGCGTGCTGTACCAGCGCGTCCCAGTTGTGCCCGGCCTGGACCACCACGGATACGCCGCCGCAGGAGTCCTCGGCGTTGACGGTGAACCCCTCCGAGGCGATCTTCAGGACGGTTCCGGGGAATCCGTCGTCGGAGATCAGGAGGTTGGATCCGCCGCCGATGATCAGCAGCTGCTCACCGGCGGCGTCCGCGGCACGCACGGCCTCGATGATCTCGGCCTCGGTGCGGGCCTCGACGTATTTGCCGGCGGGACCGCCGACGGCGGCCGTAGTCAGATCGGAAAGCATTGGAGGGTTCACCATCACGTCACGCCAACCGGACGAGGGCCTGGGCTTTCATGAGGACCTTCTGACCTTCGAACACCACAGTGAGGTCCACGCGTGCGGTGCGCGCATCGGCATCCAGCGCGCCGACCGCGCCGCTGACGTCGATGACGGCACCGGCGTCGCCGGTTCCCGTGGTGTCGGAGACCAGCACCGGCTTGGTAAACCTGGTCTGGTAGTCGACGACGGCGGCCGGGTCACCGGCCCAGTCGGTGACCAGCTGCACGGCGGCGCCCATGGTGAACATGCCGTGGGCGATGACGCCGGGAAGCTCGACGCCCGTGGCGAAGGCCTCGTTCCAGTGGATGGGGTTGAAGTCGCCCGACGCGCCGGCGTACTTGACCAGGTCCTGCCGGGTCACCTCGATGCTGCGGCCGCCGACGTCCTGGCCGACGCTGAGTTCTTCGAATGTGAGGCTCATGGCTACTGTCCCTCTCCGCGGACCAGGATGGATGACTTGGTGGTGGCTACCGGCTCGCGCCCGTCCCCGTCCGTCAGTGCAAAAATCTCGCTGCGGGTGGTGATCATGGCACCTCCGCCCATGGCGCGCACGCCGTCGACGTGCAGTTCCGCCACGAGCCGGTCGCCGGCGAAGATGGGGCGGTGGTGGGTGAAGCGCTGGTCCGCGTGGACGACGCGGGAAAAGTCGATGCCGGCCTCCGGATCCTCGATCAGCTGGGCGTCGGCACGCTGCGCGATGATGATCGCAAACGTGGGCGGTGCCACGAGGTCGGGGTGGCCCAGGCTCTGCGCGGCGTCAACATCGAAGTGGGCGGGGTGGGTGGCCTTGACGGCGCGGGCGAACTCGCGGATTTTCTCTCGGCCAACGTCATACACCTCAGCGGCAGGGTAGCTTCGTCCCTGCAGGTCCGGATTGATAGTCATGTGTTCAACCCTATCGGGGCGGGCGTGCAGGTCGGATACGTGTCGTTATTTCCTGATGTTCTTCCGGATCCTCTGGCCGCGGACCACCATGCCGACCATGTGCAGCACGAGGCCCAGGCCGATCACAGGCAGGGACGCGATCATGAGCACCTGGTTGGCGGTGACGTTGCCCACGATGTTGAGGATCAGGCCGACGGCGATGAGGCCCATTGCGATGAAGACCAGGATTTTGTAGGACTTGGGTGCGGTGACCCAGAATTCGTGCAGCACCGTGCCAGTTTACCCAGTCAGGCCTGCGTGTTCGGAACGGTGCGCCTCAGAAAAGGGCTTCCTGCACGGCGCGCACCTCCGAGCTGTACTCCCCCGGTTCCACCAGGCGCCCCTTCAGCAGCCCGAGGTTCACCACGAAATCCAGCTCCGACCCGTCCAGGCCGGCCAGGCCGTGGCTGCCGCACAGGGCCCTGAGGGTGAAGCCGTGGCTTCCGCCGTGCATCCCGTGCGGGTAGGCGTGCCGGGAAGCAGCCGCGCACAACGCCCCTGCCTGCGCCGGGCGGACCCACTGCTCATCCACAACGGCGAAACCCCCGACGGCGGTGCCCGCCAACAGGGTCCGCACCTCCTCCGCCCGGCGCCGGTTGAGGAGGTCAAGCTCACCGGCGGGGAGCGGGTCCGTCAGGGCAGCAGCCTTCGCCGCGCCGCGAACCTGCTGGGCAAGTCCCACTTCGCTCGTGGCCAGGTCCTCCAGGACGCGCACCAGCCGCCCGTCCTCGGCCAGGGCAACGTAACGGGCAACCACCGCCCCCTGCTCGGCCAGCCGGTTCCATTTGCGCGGCTGCGAGGCCGTGCCGATCTTGCTGGCACCGTTGGCGAACGTGGCAACGTAGAGCCAGTGCGGCTGCATGAGATAGTCCCGGAGGCCCGCCGGAACCCGTCCGCCACGGTGAAAGTCGTGGATCAGCCGGGTGTCGTCTGCCAGCTGGCAGGGCTCACACTGGCTGCCCCGTACCGCGTGGGCACTGTCCGGGCAGGTGACGTGCCGGCGCTCGGCGGCGGAGAAAACCTTGGTGTGGCCCAGGCAGTGTTTGACGCCGTCCGCCACCCGGAACCCGAGGCGGGTGCCGGCGTCGAGCGCCATCTCACTGAACCCGCCGGAACGGTGCTGGAGGCGCAAAACGGGCCTGCCGCCGTCGCACGCTGCGGAAACAGCTGGCGGCCCATCCCAAAAGACCCCGTGCACCAAAAAGACCCCGTGCACCAGATAACGGGTATCGGTCACGGGGTCTCCTGGTAATGCTGATGGCGCTTACAGCGCGGGCTGCACGCCGAACGCTACCGCGAGCTTCATGATCTTCTCTGCGCGGCCGAGGCGGGGCAGGTCGGAACCGTCGCGGATGACGCGGCCGTTGGCCTCGAAGTCGGACATGAAGTCGGTGGCCCAGGCGACGTCCGACGGGGTGGGGCTGATGACCTCGTTGATGACGCTGGTCTGGTCGATGGCCAGGCACAGCTTTCCGGTCATGCCCATCATCACCGTGACGCCGGTCTGCTCGCGCAGGATCGGGTGGTTGGTTCCCACGGTGGGTCCGTCGATGGGACCCGGCAGGTTGCCCACCCGGCTGGCAACGACGAGCTTGGCGCGCGGGTAGGCCATGGCCTCCTGGGTGTTCGCCATGCCGGTGTCACGGCGGAAGTCGCCCGAGCCGAACGCCAGGCGGAACGCACCCTGGGCCTTGGCGATGTGGTTGGCTTCTTCGATGCCGAGCGCGGATTCCACGAGCGGGATGACCGGCGTCTTGCCGTCCATGCGGTGGAAGGACTCGGTGACCTGGTCAGCAGACTCGGTCTTGGCCAACATGACGCCGAGAAGCCCCGGCGTGCCGCGCAGGCCCGCGAGGTCGTCGGCCCAGAACTTGCTGGTGGCGTCGTTGATCCGCACCCAGGCCTGGCCGCCGGCGGAGAGCCAGTTCACGACGTTCTCGCGGGCGGCATCCTTCTGCGAGGGGTCCACGGCGTCTTCGATGTCCAGGATGATCGAGTCCGCGCGGGACACGGCGGACTGGTCGAAAAGCTCGGTTTTCATTGCGTTGACAAGCAGCCACGAGCGGGCGATCTCGGCGGGGATGTTGCGTTCTTGCCGGGTGATCTCGGCTGTGGAGGAAGACGTCATGGTTCTACCGTATCGGGCGGGCGCCCGTCTGCGCGACGCAGATCGGCCCCGCAGGGCAGACCAATACGAACAAAAGCCGTTTCGCGGAGGGCCCAGATCCCACAGTGTACAGCCCAGCGCAGGGATCTTTGCTGCCGTCTGTCACGGGGCAACACCTGCCGCAACGGGGCGCCTCATGTCCCGCTGTTGCGCCGTGTTTCCGCGGATTTCCAACGGTTTCCCGCCGTGACCGCCGCACTTTTCTGCTTCGTCAGAGTGCGCTTACATCGATCCATCGGCCGTTGCAGCGGCCGGAGCGAACGAGGCGAACCAGCCAAACCAAACCCCCTGAAGGAACCCCCAATGAAACGACACCTGACCATCCTGAGTGCTGCGGCCGCCGTCGTCATCGCGCTGACGGTGTCCGGCTGCGGTGGGAGCGCCGCCGGTGATGTCACAGGCGGCACCGGCGCTCCCGGCGCCAACGAAGTCAAGGAGCTCCGCTACCAGGGATGGGCCAACAACGTGACCCTTCCCGAGTTGGCGGAGGACCTCGGCTACCTGGGCGACGTCAAGCTGAACTGGGTGGGCAACACCATCAGCGGCCCCCAGGACATCCAGTCCGCAGCGACGGGCCAGACCGACTTCGGCGGCGCGTTCGCCGGCGCCGTAGTGAAGCTCGTGGAGGCCGGCGCCCCGGTGAAGGCCGTCATCAACTACTACGGCGAGGACAGCAAGACCTTCAACGGCTTCTATGTAAAAGAAGACAGCCCGATCAAGACCGCCCGGGACTTCATCGGCAAGAAAATCGCCGTGAACACTTTGGGCGCGCACTCCGAGGCGGTCATCAACACCTACCTTCGCAAGAACGGCCTGAGCGCAGACGAGATCAAGCAGGTCCAGCTGGTGGTGGTTCCACCGAACGACACGGAGGAAGCCATCCGCCGCGGCCAGGTGGACGCTGGCTCCCTCGGCAGCATCCTGCAGGACCGGGCCGTCGCCAACGGCGGGCTGCGGTCCGTCTTCAGCGACTTCGACCTGTTCGGAACGTTTGCCGGCGGGCCCTACGTCTTCCGGGAAGACTTCCTCGCCCAGAACCCCAACACGGTCCGGACCTTCACCACGGGTGTGGCGAAGGCCATCGAGTGGGAACGGGCCACGCCCCGCAAGGAAGTGATTGCCCGGCTCACCAAGATCCTGAAGGAACGCGGCCGCAACGAGAACCCGGCCGCACTGCAGTACTGGAAGAGCGTCGGTGTCCCCGCCAAGGGCGAAATCAAGGACGAGGATTTCACCCGCTGGGAGGAATACCTGAAGTCCGTGGGCATCATCACGTCCGACCTGGACACCAAGAAGCTTTACACCAACGAGTTCAACGGCCTCCTGACGAAGTAATCCATCGCAGCGACACAACAGTAAGGAAGAAGACATGACTGTCATTACCGAAACAAAGCTCGAATTCTCCAAGCTGGGCTCCCGCATCGGCGCCGAGATCCGCGGCCTGGACCTCAGCGGCGACCTGCCGGCAGAGACCGTCGCACAGATCCGTGCGGCCCTCAACGAGCACAAGGCCCTCGTGTTCCGTGAAGCCAACATCCTTACCGACGAGGCGCAGGTGAAGTTCGCCAGCCGCTTCGGCCCGCTCACGAAGGCGCACCCCACCGTTGCGTCGGTTGAGGGTGTGGAGAACGTACTGCCGGTGGACAGCGAGAACGGTTCGGCCAACAACTGGCACACGGATGTCACGTTTGTGGTCAACCCGCCGCAGGCGTCCACGCTGCGCAGCATCGACCTGCCGGCTTTCGGCGGCGAGACGCTGATCGCCTCCTCCGCCGGCGCCTACGCCGATCTTCCGGACGAGCTGCGGAACTTTGCCGACACACTCTGGGCCATCCACACCAACGACTACGACTACTCGGTGCCCAAGAACCTGGAGCACGCCAACGCCGAGGACCGACGCAAGGAGTTCACGCGGCTCAAGTTCGAGACGGCCCACCCCGTGGTCCGCGTCCACCCGCTGACCGGCGAGCGCGGATTGTTCATAGGGGGCTTCGCGCAGCGCCTGCGGATCGTGGGTCTGTCCAACACCGAATCCAAGGACATCATCCGGCTGCTCCAGGCCTACGTGACCCGTCCGGAAAACGTGGTCCGCGTGAACTGGGAGCCGAACCAGCTGGTGCTCTTCGACAACCGGATCACGCAGCACTACGCCCCGGACAACTACGACGGCCAGCCGCGCAAGCTCAACCGCGTCACCATCGCCGGGGACATCCCGGTAGGCGTGGACGGCAAGCAGAGCCAGGCCCTGAAGGGTGATGCCTCCACATACTCGGAGATCGCCCCGCTCTAGGGTCGCTTCCCGCCGGGAGTACGCCGGCCCAACTAGCTCGCATTAGTTGTCGTTTTGAGCCCTCAAAACGACAACAACTGCGAGCTAGTTGGGTTTAGGGGATGTTGCTGCCCCGGGCCGTGACCCACAGCCGGTACCACTCGGCCCGGGTCATGGTCCCGGCCACGCGAGCGGCGCCGGCGCAGGCACGGATCCGGTCCGGGTTGGCGCTGCCGATGACCGGCGCGATCCCGGCCGGATGCTTCATCAGCCATCCCAGCAGCACAGCCTCCACCGTGGTGTCCTTCGCCCGGGCCATCTCCGCCAGCAGCGAGGCGGTGGCGCTCTCGGCCGGGGTGGGCCGTTCGGGCGGGTTGCCGGTGTAGTGGCCGCGGGCCAGTGCACCGTAGGCCTGCAGGGTGATCCCCTGCCGCGCGCAATACTCCAGCGTCCCGTGCGGAAAGCTGTAGCTGTGGGCATCCGGATGGTTCACCAGCACGGTGCTCTCCAGCCAGTCCCGCTTGAGCAGGCTGAGCTCCAGCTGGTTGGCCACCACCGGGGTTTCCAGGCTGTCCTGCAGGAACTCGATCTGCGCGGCGGACATGTTGGACACGCCCAGTGCCCGTACCTTCCCGTCGGCCATCAGTTTTCCGACGGCGGCCGCCACTTCCGCGGGGTCCATCAGGGGATCCGGGCGGTGCAGCAGGAGGATGTCCACGTAATCGGTACGCAGGCGCTCGAGGCTGCCGTTCACACGCTCGACGATGGCGTCGGCGCTCAGGTCGTAGTGGGTCTCCAGCCCCCGCTCGTTCAGCCGGATCCCGCACTTGGTCTGCAGCTGGATGCGCTCCCGCAGGCCGCTGGTCCCGGCCAGGACCTCGCCGAAGACGGCCTCGGCCTTTCCGTGCCGGTAGATGTCGGCGTGGTCGAACAGCGTGACGCCGATGTCCAGGGCCGCCTCGATGGCCTCAGCCGCGGCTTCGACGTCGGTGATTTCGTGGGGGTCAGTCGACCAGTCCCCGCCCAGGCCCATGCAGCCGTAAAGCAGCCGGCCGTTCGGGACTGCAGTCTGTTCAGTCATGGCATCACTCTTTCACTTGTTGCCGGCCCCGGCCAGAGCTGGCCTGCAGCGGGGTGTTAACGAACCGCTGGCGGCCCCAATGTGGGACCGCCAGCAGCGTGTCATTCAGTCACCGGCTGCCAGCGCAGCCAGTCAGGTTCAGCGCAGCCAGGCCGTGGTGTTGGCCGGCAGCTTGCCGCCTTCCAGCGGTGCGCTGCTCACCAGCACCGTGCCGGCGGGGAGGTCGACGGCGGTGGCCCCAAAGTTGGTGACCGCCTGCCAGCCGCCGGGGCGGCTGAAGTGCAGGACCTCCGGGTTGCCGGTTTCGAGCCATTCCAGCTCTTCGTCCGCCTGCAGCTCGCGGCGGAGCCTCAGTGCGGTCCGGTAGAGCTCGAGCGTGGAGCCCTGGGTGCCGTCCTGCGCCTCGACGGCGTAGCTGCTGAACCAGTCCGGCTGCGGCAGGTGCGCGCCGCCGTCGCCGAACCCGAAGGAGGTGCCCTCCACGGCCCACGGCAGGGGCACGCGGCAGCCGTCGCGGCCCACTTCCACTCCCCTGTTGCGGAAGAAGGACGGGTCCTGGCGTTCGGCCTCCGGAATGTCCGCCACCTCCTGCAGGCCCAGCTCCTCGCCCTGGTACAGGTAGGCGGAGCCGGGCAGCGCGAGCATGAGGAGCGTGGCGGCACGGGCGCGGCGCTGGCCGAGTTCGGCGTCGAGTTCCTCCTCCGGTCCGCCGGCCAGCAGCCAGGCCTTGCCGTCCTGGCCCTTGGCATGCTTGCCCTTGGAGCCCTTGGGCAGGCCGTAGCGGGTGGCGTGCCGGACGACGTCGTGGTTGGAGAACACCCAGGTGGAGGAGGCGCCGGTGGCGGCCGCCTCGGCCAGGTTGCGGGTGATGATCTCGTGGAACTCCTCGGCGTCGAAGTCCGCCTGCAGGAGGTCGAAGTTGAACGCCTGGCCGAGGCCCTCGGGGCTGGCATAGCGGGCGCGCCGGGTGGCGTGCACCCAGGCTTCGGCGACGGCGGTGCGCGGCGGGTTGTATTCGTTGAAGACCTCGCGCCATTCGGCGTAGACCTCGTGCACTTCGTCGCGGTCCCAGAACGGGTGGGACCCGTCGTCGAACCCGTCCGTGCCGGTGTTTGCGGCGCTCAGCTCCAGCTTGGAGAGCAGAGGCTCGGTGAGGTCCTTGGTGAGTGCGTGCGCCACGTCAACGCGGAAACCGTCCACGCCGCGGTCGGACCAGAAGCGCAGGGTCTTGAGGAAGTCGTCGCGGATTTCCCGGTTGGCCCAGTTCAGGTCCGGCTGCTCCTTGGCGAAGATGTGCATGTACCACTGGCCGGGGGTGCCATCCGGTTCGGTGATGCGCTCCCAGGCGGGGCCACCGAAGACGGAGTCCCAGTCGGACGGCGGGAACTCGCCGTTGGGGCCCTTGCCGTCCCGGAAGATGTAGCGGTCCCGCGCGGCGGAGCCCTTCGGGGAGGCCAGGGCTTCCCTGAACCATTCGTGCCGGTCGGAGGAGTGGTTCGGGACGATGTCCGCGATCAGTTTGATGCCGGCGGCGTGGAGCGCGTTGGCCATCTCGTCGAAGTCGTCCAGTGTGCCGAGCTTTGGGTCCACGTTGCGGTAGTCGTCCACGTCGTAGCCGCCATCGGCGAGCGCCGAGGGGTAGAACGGGCTGAGCCAGACGGCGTCGATCCCGAGGGACTTCAGGTAGGGGACCTTGGCCGTGATGCCCTTGATGTCGCCCAGGCCGTCGCCGTTCGAATCGGAAAAGCTGCGGGGGTAGATCTGGTAGACGGACGCCTGGCGCCACCAGTTCGGATCGGCCAGACGGTCGGAGTCGGACAGGGTTGCCAGCGTGGCGGTGGTGGACAAGGGATGATCCTTTTCTTGTGGTTGGGGTTGTTGCTGGACTGGATTATTGGGTTACTTGACGGCCCCGCGCATGACTCCGGACAGTACCCAACGCTGGGCCAGGATGTAAACCACCAAAGTGGGGGCCATGGCCATCAGGTAGGACGCGAATGCGAGGCTGTAGTTGGTGTTGAACTCTCCTTGGAAGAGCATCTGCACCACCGGAAGGGTCTGCAGGGCGGGATCGGCGATCATCATCTGCGGCAGCAGGAAGTCGTTCCAGGAGCCGAGGAAGGCGAAGATTCCCACGGTGGCGTTCATGGGGGCCAGCAACGGGAAGATGATCTTGCGGAACACCTGCCAGGTGGTGGCGCCGTCGAGCCGGGCTGATTCCTCCAGCTCCACCGGAATGGAGCGGACGAAGGCGATGTACAGCAGCGTATTGAACGAGATGCCGCCCAGCACGTGCAGGAACACCACGCCGCCCGGGTTGTCCAGGCCGAGGAGCGCTGTCTGCTTGATCAGGGGCAGGATGATCACCGGGAACGGGATGAACATGGCCGAGAGCAGGTAGACGAAGGAGCCCCGGAAGAACCTCCGGTTCCAGTTCCTGGCGATGGCGTAGGCCACCAGCGAGCTGCAGGCCAGCGAACCGAGGACGCTGAACACGGTGACGAACGCCGTCGACATGAAGGCAGCCGGGAAGTTGGTGGCCACGTACGCGGCGGCGAAGTTCTCCCAGTTCATCGGGTTCGGCCAGGCCAGGCCTGTGCCCGTTCCAATCTGGTCCGGGGACCTCAGAGCCATGGCCACGGTGAAGTACAGCGGCAGCAGGACGGTCAGGGACGCCACCAGCATCAGCGCGGTGAGCCACCAGTTGACCTTGTAGCCCTCCCGGCCGGACTTGCGGGTCCTGCCGGACCGGCCGTTCCGGCGGAGCGGGGCCATGCTGTTCACGGGCTTGGCAAATGTGGATGCGGTCATTAGAGAGAAACCCCCCGGCGCTGGATGAGGCGCAGCTGGATGACGGAGATGAGCAGGGTGATCAGGAAGTAGATGACCGCGTTCGCCATCTGATAGGAGTAGTCCCCTCCCGTGAAGCCGGAGAAGATCCGCATGGCCACGGACTGGGTAGCCATGCCGGGCCCTCCGCCGGTGAGGCCCACGATGATTTCGTAGGTCCCCAGGAAGCCCTTGAAGCCGAGGATCACGTTGATGACGAGGTATCCGAGGATCAGCGGCAGGGTCAGGCTCAGGAGCTGACGGAAGCTGCCGGCGCCGTCGAGGTCGGCGGCTTCATACACCTCGGCCGGGACGCTCTGCAGCCCGGCCAGGTAGATGATGGTGGCCCCGGGAGCCGCCTGCCAGACCGTGACCAGCACGATAGCCAGCCAGGCGAGGTTTTCGTTGGCCAGGATGCTCGTGGCCAGCGGCGTCACGCCGAAGCGCTCCGCCAGCACGGGCAGGGTGTTGGAGAACAGGTAGTTGAACACGAAGGACACCACCAGGGCCGAGAGCACCATGGGGATGAAGAACACGGTGCGGACGCCGGTGCGCCACTTGATTTTGGCGTTCAGGCCGAGGGCGATCGCGAGTGCCACGATGTTGACCACCACGGTGGTGGTCAGGGCGAAAACGAACGTGAAAATGTAGGACTGCAGGACGGCCGGGTCCCGGAAGATGTTGACGTAGTTGGACAGGCCGATGAACTTCCAGTCACCGTAGCCGGCATAGTTCGTCAGGCTGAAGAACACGCCCACGAGTGCCGGCAGGGTGATGAAGAAGGCGAACAGCGCCAGGACCGGCACCACCATCCAGTAGTAGGCGGGGTCGATCCTGTTCTTGGACCTGACAGCCCGGGACGTGGCTTTCGGGGGGACGGTCGAAGCGGCGGGCGGTGCTGCCTGCGCCGTCTCTGAGGTTGTAGTCATGGGGGCTCCTGGATTCGGGCGGGTCAGACCGCGGTGCGCTCGGCGACCCGGCGCCATTCGTCGTCGAGGGCGGAAAGGAACTGTTCGCCGTTCTTGCCGTACACAAAGGACTGGACGTAGTTGTACAGCGGGACCGACGGCGGGAAGTAGGTGGTGGCCCCCTGGTAGTACCGGCCCTCCCGCACAGAGGCGGCGAGGCCGGTGATCTGGGGATTCCCGACGGCGGGAGCTTCCCTGAGCGGTGAGAACGCCGCGTTCTTCTCGTTGTAGGCGTTCACCACCGAGGGGTCCAGCAGGTAGCTGACGAACCGCCGTGCCGCCGCCATGTTCGGGGTGTTGCGTGTGATGGACAGGGCCATGTCCACGTTCACCCGGACCTTGGTGTCCGCGGGGTTGTTGGTGACGGGCAGCGGGAAGCTGCCGAGCCTGACGTTCTTGTTGGCGGCCACAAGCTGGGAGAGCGCCCACGGGCCCTGCAGGTACATGGCCGTCTGGCCCTTGGCGAACGCGGCATTTCCGTCCGCGTAGTTCTTGCTGGCGGCGCCCTTCTGCGAGAACGAAGCCAGCTCGAGCATCTTGGGCAGCACCGGGCCGAAGTTGCTGGTGAACGACTCCGCGGCGTCCGCGCTGATGGCGGCGCCCTTGGCCGTGAGCCTGGCGAAGAAGTCCGCGATATCCAAGGCGCCGCCGGCCACGTAGTCGAACATGCCCTGCCCGAGGGTCCAGTTGTCCTTGAAGGTGCCGTAGATGGGGGTGATGCCGGCGGCCTTGAACTTCTCGCAGGCAGCGATGAACTCGTCCCACGCCGTGGGGACGGACACGCCCTGGGCCTCGAAAATGTCCCGGCGGTAGATAACCCCGGCAGCGGCCAGGGAGAACGGGAGGGCGCTGGTTTCATGCCCGTTGTACTGTCCCCATGAGCTGACCAGGTCCTGGATCTTGGGGTCGATCGTGGCCGCGGCCGGCAGGTCGGAGAGGTCCGCAAACACGCCCTTCCGGACGAAGTCGGCTGTGGCCTGGGCGAAGCCGCGGGTCACGACGTCGGGCGGGTCGTTGCGGACCAGGCCCGGAACGAAGTTGCCCTCGTTGAAGTCTTGGATGACGCGGATGTCCGGGTTGAGGGCCTCGAAGTCCTTGATGACCTGGTTGAAGTACGCCACCACCTCGGGCTTGTTCTGCATGAAGCGCAGCATGGTGACGCCGTTCTGGCTGCTGGGCCCAGAAGCGCTGGGCACGGAGCCACAGCCCGCCAGCGGAAGGACAGCTGCCGCGCCGGCGAGCCCGGCCGCCTTGAAGAGCGCGCGGCGGCTGAGGTGAGTGCCGCGGGTAAGAGAAGTTGCGTTCACAGTGCGAAGGCCGGGGCGGAGTGCTGGCAGGTAGCGCGCCGTTGCGGGTTGCGGAATGGGGAGTACTTCAAAGGGCTGATCACAGTTGCTCCTTTGCAAAAGGCGGAGGAAAAGCTGGAAGGAAATTCCGTGGCCGGTGGCCGTCCGGCCTACGTAGTCAATTTATATGGAATCTAAATTTAGTTCCTCAAGTATTATGTGTGGCAGAGCACAAGGAGGTCAACACCATGTCCGAAATGACGGCGGCCACGCCCCAGCTGCTGCGGCGCGTGAGCGCCGGGGCGGTCCTGGACTTCATGCGCGCCTCGGGTGCGGTGACGGTTACTGAGGTCATCCAGGCAACCGGACTCACCCGGGCCACCGCCATCGCCGTGTGCGAGGACCTCATGCAGCGCGGGTGGATCACCGAACTGGAGAACCAGCGCGCCTTCGGCGGCTACCAGAAGGGGCGGCCTGCCCGGCGGTTCGAACTCAACGAGCGGGCCGGGTACGTCCTCGGAATGGACGTGGGTTTCTCGAAGGCAACGGTGGTGGTATCCGATCTTCGCGGCAAGGCGCTGGGACGGGCCAGCCAGCCGTTTGACATTGAGGTCATTTCCGCCGAGGAACGGGTGGCGGTCATTGACCGGGCCGCCATGATGGCGCTGGACGGGGTGGGGGCCTCCCCCGACGCCGTGCTGGCCGTGAGCGCCGGCATCGCCGCCCCGGTGGACCGGAAAGGCAACGTCCTCGCGTCCCAGCACTTCTGGGGGCTGTTCGACGTCGGCCTTGGGTCCGCGCTGCACAAACTCCGGGGATGGACGGTACTGCTGGAGAACGACGCCAACCTGGCCGCCCTGGGCGACCGGTGGCGGGGTGCGGCGGCGGGTGTGGACGACGTCGTCGTAATCCTGGCGAGTGAGCGCTTCGGTTCCGGCGTCATCGAAGGCGGCCGCCTGCTCCACGGCAGCGGCGGCGGCGCGGGTGAACTCGCGTACCTGGACCTGCTGGAGGGTGTGGGCGACACGTTCGGCATCGCGACGCTGGCGCGGACCTGGGCCGCGGAGGCACTGAAGGGCACCGCAGAGACGTCCCTTCGCGACCATGCGGCCACGGGCGCGGAAGCGGAGCACGTCTTTGCCGCGGCGGCCGCCGGCGACTCGGAGGCCCTGAAAATCCTGGACCGGCTGGCCGACAGGATGGCCCGCGTCATTGGCTCGGTGGCCACCATGATCAACCCCGAACTCGTGGTGATCGGCGGGGCCGTGGCCAACTCTGCCGGGGTCCTGCTCCAGCCCATCGCCGCCCGGCTGCCGGAGTTCACCGCAACCCCGCCGCGGGTGGCGGTCTCGCCGCTGGGCGATTCAATCGTGACAGTGGGCGCGGTCCGGCGTGCCCTGGACTATGTGGAGACGAACACGCTGGACCTGGAGCTCAACCTCCCGGCGTGACCTGTGCCGCCCGGCCACCGTTCCAAGACGAGCGCGAACGAACACTTAAGCCCCGCATGCACCGGGGCTTAAGTGTTCGTTCGCGCTGTTCTACTCCGGCATGATCATGGTCCGCAGGTCGAGCTGGCGCAGCACCCTGTCCGCCACCTCGGGGTCCATGTCCGGTTCACTGCGGGCCGCGACGACTTCCTGCCGAGCAGCATCCAGCGCGATGGTCTGGACAGTGATGGCCAGCTCCCTGCCCCGCTCACGCTTCTCGGCCAGGCTCTCGTTGCGGAGGCTGCCGTCCAGCAGTTCGGCATGGAGCCGGGTCATCTTCTCCTTCACCAGCGCCACCTTCTCCGGCGGCAGCTCCTTCATGAGCTCGTTGTCCTTCAGCGCAGCGACGGCGGCTGCCTGCGCACGGCGGGCCAGGAGTCGGGCGGCGTCGCGCTCCTCGGTGCCGTCCTGGGACGCGTTCAGGACCTTCATCAGCCAGGGCAGGGTCAGCCCCGGCAGCACCAGGGTGGCCAGCAGCACAGCGCAGGCGATGACCAGCAGTTCATCCCGGGCCGGGAACGGCGTGCCGTCCGCGAGCGTCAGCGGCAGTGCCAGCGCAAGGGCCAGGGTGGCGAGGCCGCGCATGCCGCACCAGGTCAGGATCAGAACCTCCTTTGCGGAGGTCGGCTGCAGCAGGTTCTTCCGTTTGCGGGCGGAGACGGCCAGCAGTCCCAGCCAACCGAACCGTACAGCGAACACCAGGACACAGACCACGACGGCAGTTCCCACCATGCCGAAGATTGCCGCACCCTCCGTATGGACCACGTCCTGGATCTCGAGCCCGACGAGCCCGAAGGCAAGCCCCGTCACCAGGAGCTCCACCACGTCCCAGAAGGCCGTCCGGGTCACCCGCTCCGCGGCGTCCTGTGGGCGGGTGTGCCGCTGCATCTCAAGGGCGGTGACCACAACGGCGATGACGCCGGAGGCATGGAATTCCTCCGCCAGGATGTAGGCGGCAAAGGGCACCACCAGGGTCACGGCGCTTCGGGCCACCATGGAGGCCACGAGCCGGGTGATCAGCGCCGTCAGCCAGCCCATGGCGATGCCGACCACGACGGCAAGTGCAGCGCCCACGACGAACTTGAGGACGACGTCGGGCCCTATCCGTGTACCGCCGACGGCGGCGGCAACAGCTGCCTGGAAAATGACGATGGCGGCGGCGTCGTTGAAAAGCCCTTCGCTCTGCAGCACCGTGATCAGCCGCCGGGGCATGTGCACGCGGCCGGCAACGGACTCCACCGCGACCGGGTCAGGCGGGGCCACCATGGCTCCGAGCGCGATGGCGGCGGGGATCCCGATGCCCGGGATCATCAGCCAGGCGGCGCCGGCGACCACCGCGGTGGAGATAACCACCAGGGCCACGGCGAGCATGATGAGCGTGCGCCACCGGACCCGGAAGACGGCCCAGGAGCTCCGCTGCGCCGTGGCGAACAGCAGCGGCGGGAGGAAGATCGGCAGGATCAGCTCCGGCGGAATCTCGATGTCCGGGAATCCCGGGATGAAGGTCAGCGCCACGGCCAGCAGCAGCATCAGGACCGGATAAGGCAGCCGCAGCCGGTCCCCGAGGCCCACTGCCACGACGGTGGCGAGCAGGAGCCCGATGATGAGTGCCAGCTGGTCCATGTGCCCATTTTCCCCGGAGTGCGCCGCACCTCTGGACGGAGGGCGGCCGTGCCTTTCAACCCTACCGGGAACACTCGCTCGGCCTGCGTACGGGGCCCGCGTCAGCGTCGCTGCTTGCTGCCGGGCTACTCCTGGGCTACTGCAGGGCGTCCAGCGCGGCCGCGACCGGCTCGGTGCCGTCGCGGAATTCGATGGTCTTACCGGCGCTTCCGGGCCGGTCCAGCACCGCGGCGGCAACGATGGCCACGTTGGCGCGCGAGGTGTGCGTGCCAGCGCCGGCATCCTCGGGGTTCACATCGATCAGCCCGTTCCCCGGCCCCTCGGTCAGGGAACCCGGCCCCAGGATGGTCCATGCGAGGTTGGTGCCGCGGAGGTACTCGTCGGCGGCGGCCTTGGCCTCGGCGTACGCGTGGAAGCTGTGGCCCTCAGGAACCCCGTGGTCCGGGCCGGCGCCAAAGTAGGACACCATCACGTAGCGCCCGACGCCGGCCTCCGCGGCCGCGTCCATGGACCGGATGGCGGCGTCCCGGTCCACCGCGTACGTGCGGGCCGGGTTCCCTCCCCCGGCTCCGGCTGACCAGACCACGGCGTCGTGGTTCCGGAGCGCGGCGGCGATGTCCGCCGTCGTCGATTTTTCAACGTCAAGGACCGACGGCGATGCACCGGAGGCGGCGACGTCGGCCGCATGGTCCGGGTTGCGGATGAAGGACGTGACGCTGTGCCCCTGTTCCGTGAGGAGGGCGGACAGTTGGAGGGCCACCTTGCCGTGGCCGCCGATGATTGCGATACGGGTCATGTCCCCATTGTGTCCCAACCCTGCGTCCCAGGCCGTTTATCCGGTCCGGTTGGCGTAGCGGAGGAACACCGTGCCGTTGCCGAACCGCCGCTCCTCGAGCAGCTCAAGCCGGAGGCGGACGTCCTCCGGGAGGAAACGCTTGCCGCCGCCCACTGCCACGGGCGAGAGGCACATCTGGAACTCGTCCACCAGACCGGCGCGGATGGCCGCCGCGGCGAGCTCCGCGCCGCCCACCGCCAGGTCCCGGCTGGCGTCTGCCTTGAGCCGTCCGACGGCGTCGGCGCTGAACTCCCGCTCGATCCTGGTCCGTGCGGTGGTCACGTCCTGCAGGGTGCGGGAGAAGACCACCTTGTCCGCTGCCTTCCAGAGGTCGGCGAAGTCGCGGATGTGGGCAGGCAGGCCGGCAATCTCGCCGAAGTCCTCCGGATGCTCCCAGGCGGCCATCACCTCATACATCCGGCGGCCGAGCAGGTGGGTTCCCGCCGGCCGCATCAGGTCATTGACGAAGGAATGCACCTCAGCGTCCGGCTCAGCCCAGTCGAAGTTGCCGTCCCGGTCCGCAATGTACCCGTCGACGGATAGAAGTCCGGAGTAGATCAGTTTGGCCATGCCGGTTCCTGTCGTCCGCCTGCCTGTTTTGTGAGCCTCCTGCAGCAGTCCGACCTTAGGTTCATGCCGCCCGAAAGACAACGGTTGCGCTGATTTTGGCCGCAGCCGCAGCGTTCCCACAGGATTGCGTCAAGACCTGATCAAGGATCCGATTCTCCCGTGATCCAGCTGACATGCTGGTTGATGCGTCAAGCAATTTGTACAGTTCCAGGAATCATCATGGGGGAATCATGCCGCTAGGCACGTTCAATCACACTGTCCCGCCTAAACCCGCAAACCCGTTCAAACGGGCCCGACGCCGGGCGGTTGCCGTCACGGCGTCCATCACGTCCGCCCTTTGGGTCCGGTCGCTCTCCGCTACCGCCGTGGCCGCCGGCCTGCTGCTCACCGGACTGGCCGTCCCCGCCGAGGCTGCCACCTACTATTCCGCGCCGCTGCGCACCGCAGCCCGCGCCCTCGCGGTGGCCGCGGAGAACAACACAGGCTACGACCGGACCCGCTACTTCGGCACCTGGCTGGACACCAACCGCGACTGCCAGAACACCCGGGCGGAGGTCCTGCTGCAGGAGGCAAAAGTCGCCGCAACGTACACCACCACGCGCCGCTGCACGGTGCGCATGGCCCGCTGGGTCACCAGGTGGGACAACCGCACGCACACCCTGGCGTCGGCCGTAGAGATCGACCACGCCGTTCCCGTCCACGAGGCGTGGGGCTCAGGTGCCCGCTACTGGTCACAGGCGCGCCGGGTGGCGTTCTACAACGACCTCGGCGACGGACGGTCACTGAACGCCCAGACCGCGGCGTTGAACTCCTCGAAGCAGGCGAAGGGCCCTGAGGCCTGGATGCCGCCAGCCAACCGCTGCGAGTACGTCGGCAACTGGATCGCGGTGAAGATCCGCTGGGGCCTGCGGGTGGACAGCGCCGAGAAGGCAGCGCTGATCCGCTACGCCGACTCCTGCCCAAACATGCGCATCAGCGTCACCAAGGTTTAGCCCTGCGCGGAGCCCCGCAGCCGAATAGCCCCGCACCGCCGAACTGAGCAGTTCAGAACGGCGGTGCGGGGCTTTTTCGTGCTCTGGGCCTAGGGCCGGTTCAAGACCAGAACATGCCCAAAGACAAAAGCAGGCCAGGGGCTGAATGCCTCTGACCTGCAGTCTCTGTAGCGGTGGGGAGGCTCGATCTCCCGACCTCACGATTATGAGTCGTGCGCTCTAACCAACTGAGCTACACCGCCATGAATGAGAAAAACCTGTGCCAAGCCGGTCAAGACCGCCTTGACACAGGCCCTCATTCAGAGCCCCCCACCGGAATCGATCCGGTGACCTCGTTCTTACCAAGAACGCGCTCTACCACTGAGCTAGGGGGGCAACGAGTAAATACTCTACCGGAAGATTTCGCACTCAACAAATCGGCGGCTGAATGGGGTCCGTAGGGCCGAAAAAGCCCGGAAATACGGGCTCGGAGCTGGCTGCAGGGCACCTCCGGATGCTTCTTCAGGACCTTTTCGGACGTGGATGTGACCAAGGAAACACGCCGCCAGGCAGAACAGCCTTAAATAAAAACAGGCCGGCTGATCAGCCGGCCTGTTTCTATTCGGATGCGGAATTCACCGCAGCGTCATCATCGCGGAAATTATCGCGATGAGGTGACTACCACTTGCCCTTGCGGTTGAAGTCGCGGTGGCCGCCCTCGTTGCCGTGGCGCGGCTTGCGCGAGCCGTCGCCGTGGCCGCCGAAGCGGGAGTCGCTCGACTGCCCGCGCTCACCGAAGGAACGTTCGGAACGCTCGCTGTACGAACGGCCGCCGCGGTCCGCGGAGGAACGCTCGCCGTCGTTCTTGCGGAACTCCTTCTTGAAGCCCCCGCCGCCCTTGAAGTTGCCGCCGCGGCCGCCGCCCTGGTAGCCGCCGCGGTCACCGCGGTCGCCCCGGTCGCCGGAGGGCTTCCGGCCGGAGTCCAGCTCGAGGTGGATCAGCTCGCCGCCGATCCGCGTGCGGGACAGGGCCTTCAGCTGATCGGGGCTCAGGTCGGCCGGGAGCTCCACGAGGGAGTGGTCCGAGCGGATGTCGATGCCGCCGATCTGCGACGAGGAGATGCCGCCTTCGTTGGCGATGGCGCCCACGATGGAACCCGGCATGACGCGCTGGCGGCGTCCGACGGCGATCCGGTAGGTGGCATTGCCCTCAGTGAGCGCACGGGTCGGGCCGCGCGAGCCGAAACCGTCCTTGGACCGTTCGCGCTTCTGGTACTCCGGAGCAGCAGGCAGTTCCTTGACCAGCAGCGGCTGGCCGCCTTGGGCCATCACGGCCAGTGCCGCAGCGATTTCTGCTGCCGGCACGTTGTGCTCTTCTTCGTAGGATGCGATGAGGTCACGGAATGCCGCCACGTCTTCGGACTCGAGCGTCTCGGTGATGCGCTCGGCGAACTTGCCCAGACGCAGGGTGTTGACGGTCTCAGCGGTGGGCAGGTGCATCTGCTCCACCGGCTGGCGCGTGGCCTTCTCAATGGAACGCAGCAGGTACTTCTCGCGCGGAGTCATGAACAGGATTGCGTCGCCGGAGCGGCCGGCGCGGCCGGTCCGGCCGATGCGGTGTACATAGGACTCGGTGTCGTGCGGGATGTCGTAGTTGACCACGTGGCTGATGCGCTCGACGTCCAGGCCGCGGGCGGCGACGTCGGTGGCAACCAGGATGTCGATGCGGCCTTCCTTGAGCGCGTCAACGGTGCGTTCGCGCTGCTGCTGTGGGATGTCGCCGTTGATGGCGGCAGCCTGGAAGCCGCGGGCGCGCAGCTTGTCGGCGAGGTCCTCGGTGGCCATCTTGGTGCGGACGAACGCGATGACGCCGTCGAACTCTTCGACCTCGAGGATACGGGTCATGGCGTCGAGCTTGTGCGGGCCCATGACCTGCAGGTAGCGCTGGCGGGTGTTGGCGCCGGTGGTGGTCTTGGACTTCACCGAGATCTCGGCCGGGTTGTTCAGGTACTGCTTGGACATCCGGCGGATCTGGCTCGGCATGGTGGCGGAGAACAGTGCCACCTGGCGGTCCGACGGGGTCTGCTGGAAGATCTGCTCGACGTCTTCGGCGAAGCCCATGCGGAGCATTTCGTCGGCCTCGTCCAGAACCAGGTACTGGAGCTCGGACAGGTCCAGGGAGCCCTTGGCAATGTGGTCGATCACTCGGCCGGGAGTACCGACGACAACCTGTGCACCGCGGCGCAGGCCGGCGAGCTGGGGGCCGTAGGCGGAGCCGCCGTAGACGGGGAGGACAGTGAAGTCATCGATGTGCTTGGCGTACGAAGTGAAGGCCTCGGCAACCTGAAGCGCGAGTTCGCGGGTCGGGGCGAGAACCAGGGCCTGCGTCTTGCGGGACGGGCCGTTGAGGTCGTGGAGCTCGGCCAGGCGGGACAGAGCCGGTACTGCGAATGCTGCAGTCTTACCGGTGCCGGTCTGGGCGAGGCCCACGACGTCGCGGCCTTCGAGCAGCAGCGGAATGGTTGCTGCCTGGATCGGGGAAGGCTTTTCGTAGCCGACGTCCTGCAGGGCGGCCAGCACGCGGCCGTCGATGCCGAGATCGGCGAACTTCACGCCTTCTTCATCGTTTTCATCGGCCTTGGCAGCAGGGGCCTCAGCGGGAGGGGCGGCGGCTTCGGCGGGCTCGGCTGCGGGGACAGCAGCCTCGGTGAATTCGACGTTTGCGGTTTCGGCGGTTGCCGTCTCGGTGGCGTCGGTGTTCTGGGCGTCGTCGTGATTTTCGGGCATAGGGAAATGTTCCTCATCCATAGGGGGCCAGGCGGCACAACCCGAGGTGAGCGGAGCCGCAGTACATGTGCCGTGGGCGCCGGGCATACATTGACCGGCCGGTCACGTAGAAGTCCGGCGCTTTCGCAATCCCGTGGCAGGACTTCACACTGCATCTCTTGGCTGCTATCCCAGCAGTCTGTACAGCGTTTTCTTCAGCCGGCTCTCCCTATGAAACTGCCCGCATCACATTTGCGGGCCCCAACACTTGCCAGTCCTGCCTCAAAAATTGGGCAGGAATAAGGGATTTCCGGAGTGGGGGATGTTTCAAGTGTAGGGCATGACCCCGCATGCGGGCGAACCGAGGGGCCGGCAGGGGCGGTGAGCTTGCGCACACGCGGCACTTCTGCACCTGTTTACGCAGCAACCGCAGCCCGCGTCCGCGCCGGTTCAGGGGCACCTCCGGCGGAACCCCGCCAAAGCGGTGCAGAAATGCGGCAGGTCCAGCGGCCAGGTTCTGCGTACTAGCGGCCCTCGCGGCGCAGCATCTTCTCGAACCGGTCGTGGTATTCGGGCTGCAGCCGGATTTCGCCGTCGGCCTCGGCGTCGCGCAGGGCCTCCATGGCGTCGACGTCGGGCTCGCTGAACCAGCGGCCGACGGTCACTCCGTGCTTCGGAACGAAGAGGCGGTGGATGTGGTCGCCGGCCTGCACGGAGCCGGTCTTAGTGACGCGCAGGTAGGCGCCCACCCGGCCTGCCTGCGTGAAGCGCTTGACCCACTGGGCCTCGTCCATGCGCCGCTGGAAGGCCGCGCACGGAACTCGCGGCGAGGTCACCTCAACTTCGACATCCAGCCCGATCCGCCAACGTTCACCGATGACGGCACCCGTGGTTTCGATCCCTGCCACGCGCAGGTTCTCCCCGAAGATCCCCGGTGGCAGTTCACGCTGCAGCTCACCGGTCCAGTAGTCGGCGTCGGCCTGGGAGTAAGCGTAGAGTGCCTGGTCCTCTCCCCCGTGGTGGATGCGGCTGGCCTGGACATCGGCGTGCAAGCCGAGCTTGTGCACCTTCACCGGACCGTCCACCGGCCGTTTGTCGATGGCCGTGACGCCCACGCTTCCCTCGTCCGGAAGGAGCTGGTGGACCCGGCAAACGGCAAGAAGAGTGGCTGTGTGCATGGCCTTAGTCTAGGTTCTCGTCCTGACCAGCGCTTTTGGTGGTACCAACGGATAGTTGAGCAGGGAAATTTATTCACCGCAGCACCTTCCAGCCACTAGGCTTGCTGCAGTGTTCACCGGCTGGACGGACAGCCGGTTCCGCCGGGCGCAGCCAAGCGTTCCGGCCGCCAACAGCACCGCGTTCAGCAGCACGCGTATTCAACAGCACCCGTATTCAACAGCATGGAGCAGCAGGGGGAACCATGGACCCGGAGAAGGACCCGAGCAAGGACGCTCACGGGGGCCGCAGCGACGACGTGTCCGGCGGGGACGGCACCTCCGGCAACCAGGCGGGCGGCCCGTCCGGCGGCCAGGCCAAGCCGCCGCCGTGGCAGGTGCCAAAGCCTGAGCTCCACCCCGAACTGCTGACCCCCGGCACGCCGGAACAGGAAAGCCCACGGCAGGAAAGCTCCCGACCGGAAGGCCCCGGAAACCAGAACCAAACAGGCTTCCCCCAGCCCAGCCCCATCTTCGACCCGTTCGCCCGTGACCGCGAGCGCGACGCCGCAGCACGGAAGAAGCGGTCGCAGCGCCGCACGGTGGTGGTGGGCCTCGGCGTCACGGCGCTCCTGGCCGGCACCATCACGGCCATCGTGGCCAGCAACGAGCAGGATCCCGACTATGCCCAAGTCTGCTTCAACGAGGAAACGGGTGAGCGGGTCGAGGATACCCAGTGCAACAGCTCGGCCGGGCGCGGCGGGGCCCTCTATGCCTGGTACTTCTACGCGCGCGGGGCCAGTGTCCCGGGCATCGGCCAGAACCGGACGGCCTACCCGAACTTCACCAGGACCGTGCCGCAGGGAGCCAAAACGTCCACGGGCTACAGCAGCAAGGGCGGCACAGTCAGCAGGGGCGGCTTCGGCAGCAGCTCCAAGGGCGGAAGCACGGGAGGCTAGTCGTGAAGCGGTTACTTTCGGAGCCCCGGCCGGACTGGAAGCACAAGATTGAAGAGCAGGGCCTGGTGTTCTCCACCACCACCCTGCCCGGCGGCAAGAAGATCGAGTACTGGAACGAGGCCGCCTACTACGAATTCACCATGGACGAGGTGGAGGCGCTCGAGGTCACCGCCGAGGACATGCACAGGATGTGCTTGGAGGCCGCGAAGTTCCTGGCCACGGGTGCCATGGGCCCGATCGGCATCGGTCCGCAGGCGCTGGAACTGGCCGCAGAGTCGCTGCAGGCCGGGGACGTGGACATCTACGGCCGCTTCGACTTCATCTATGACGGCCAGGGCGGCGCCGCCAAGATGCTCGAGTACAACGCGGACACCCCCACCGGTCTCATTGAGGCGGCCGTGGCCCAGTGGTTCTGGCTGCAGGACGTCTTCCCGGAGAAGGACCAGTGGAACGGGATCCACGAGGCACTGATCCGGCAGTGGAAGAAGCTGCAGTACCGCACGGGAATGAGCACGCTGCACGTGGCCCACTCCGAGGCCGAGGAATCCGGTGAGGACTGGATGACGGCCGCCTACATGCGGGACGTCGCCGGCCAGGCCGGGTGGACCACCATCGGGATCAACATGTCGGACATCGGCTGGGACCCGAACCTGAACCGGTTCGTGGACATGGACAACTTCATGATCAGCACCATCTTCAAGCTCTACCCCTGGGAGCTGATGATGAAGGAGCCGTTCGGCCACCGCCTGCTGCAGCGCTCCCACAATCCCCGCTGGGTGGAGCCGGCCTGGAAAATGCTGCTCTCCAACAAGGCGCTCCTGGCCGCCCTTTGGCACCTCTACCCGGACCACCCGAACCTGCTGCCCGCCTACCTCAACGACCCCGGACCTTTAAAGGAGTGGGTGGCCAAGCCGCTGCACGGCCGCGAAGGCGACAACATCCGGATCCATGCTGAGGGCATCAGCCTGGAGAAACCGGGCGGATACGGCCGCGAAGGGTGGTGCTACCAGCAGTACCACTCCCTCCCCGACTTCGACGGCAACCACCCGGTCCTGGGCCTGTGGGTGGTGGACGGCGAATCGGTGGGTTGCGGCATCCGCGAGTCGGACGGGCCGGTCACCGATTATTTCTGCCGCTTTGTCCCGAACACCATTGACGCGCCGGCGCCGCTGAGCGTCCAGGCGGCACAGGCCAACGCGAACAAGGCAGGTATAGCTTTATGAGAACCCGAACGACAGCTGCGGCCGGCGGCGCCGGGGCCCAGCCCGGCGGTGCCGTCCCCGGCAAGGGGCTGCGCGCCGGGATCCTGGATCTTGGGGATTCGGTGATGCTCGGGCTCGCCTCCACCGCGCCGGTGTACTCGCTGGCCGCGACCCTGGGCCTGATCGTGGCCGTCAACGGGAACTACACCCCGCTGATCCTGGTTTTGGGCTTCATTCCCGTGCTGTTCATCGCCTACGCATTCCGCGAGCTCAACAGCGCCATGCCGGACTGCGGCACCACCTTCATCTGGGCCCGCCGCGCCTTCGGCCCGTGGGCGGGATGGCTGGGCGGCTGGGGCGTGGCCCTGGCCGGCGTCGTGGTCCTGGCCAACCTGGCGCAGGTGGCGGGCCAGTACCTTTGGCTCCTCATCGGTGACGGGTCGCTGGCGGAGAACAAGGCGGTGGTGACGGCCACCGGCGTCGTTTTCATCGTCTTCATGACCATGGTCAACTACCGCGGGATCCGGCTGGGTGAGCACGTCCAGCGCACCCTGACGTACGTGCAGTACATCTCGCTGGGCATCTTTGCCGTGGCGATCATCCTGCGGATCACCGGCCTGACGGGCGGCACTCCGGCGGGCCAGCCGTTCGATATCGAGTGGTTCAACCCGGCCGGGGCGTTCGCCGATCCCGGCGCGGTGGTGCACGGCATCCTCCTGGCCCTGTTCATCTACTGGGGCTGGGACACGTGCCTGGCGGTGAACGAGGAGACCGAAAATCCCGCCACCACCCCGGGCCGCGGGGCAGTGATCTCGGCATTCGTGCTGGTGGCCATCTACGTCTCCGTGGCCTTGCTGGTAATGATGTACGCGTCCGTGGGAACAGAGGGAATCGGGCTTGCCAACGCCGAAAACCAGGACGACGTGTTCCTTGCGATGAAGGACGTAGTGCTGGGTCCGTGGGGCTGGCTGATTGTGGTGGCAGTGCTGGCATCCGTGCTGTCCTCCACCCAGACCACCATCCTGCCCACCGCCCGCGGCACCCTGTCCATGGGCGTGCACCGGGCCCTGCCGCCGAAGTTTGGGGCGGTCCACGAGCGCAACCAGACCCCCGGCTTCTCCACCCAGGTGATGGGCGCCGCCGCGGTGGTCTACTACGTGGCCATGAGCTTCCTCAGCGAGAACCTGCTGTCCGATTCCATCAGCTCCATCAGCCTGTTTATCGCGTTCTACTACGCCCTGACCGGCTTTGCCTGCACCTGGTACTTCCGGAACACCCTGCGTGAATCCACCCGCAACCTGTGGTTCCGCGGCATCCTTCCGCTGTTCGGGGCCCTGCTGCTGACCGCGGCATTCTTTGTCTCTGCCGCGCAGATGTGGGATCCGGCCTACGGGAACACGCAGATCTTCGGCGTGGGCGGCGCCTTCGTCAGCGGCGTGGTGCTGCTGGCCCTGGGCGTCGTGCTTGCCGCGGTCTGCCGGTTCCTGCCGTCAACCCGCGAGTACTTTGTGGGCCGGAAGCAGGATCCCGCAGGAAGATAGGGCCGGCACGTAGGATGCTGCAATGAGCAACGACGCCCTTGATCCTGTGGAAGCCACGGCTGAGTACGGGCTCCCGGACCCCTCGGATGTCCTGGCGCTGGATTCCCTGCTGTCCCCTAATGAACTGGCCCTCCGGCAGCGCATCCGGGACTTCACCGACCAGCAGATCCGCCCCGACATCGCCGACTGGTACGAGCAGGGTGTCTTCCCGCTGCACCTGCCCGCCCAGCTGGGCGAGCTGGGCGTGCTGGGCATGCATCTGGAGGGCTACGGCTGCCCCGGCCGGTCCGCCGTCGAGTACGGCCTGGCCGCGATGGAGCTGGAGGCCGGCGACTCCGGAATCCGCACGTTCGTCTCGGTCCAGGGTTCACTGGCGATGAGTGCCATCCACAAATGGGGCTCCGAGGACCAGAAACAGGAGTGGCTCCCCCGGATGGCCGCCGGCGAGGTGATCGGCTGTTTCGCGTTGACGGAGCCGACGGCGGGCTCGGACCCGTCGTCGATGACCACCACAGCGCGCCGGGACACCGCCGCGCGGCGGGACGGAACCGGCGAGGACGCCGGCTGGATCCTGGACGGCGCCAAGCGCTGGATCGGGCTCGCTTCCGTGGCCGACGTCCTGGTGGTCTGGGCGAGGACCGACGACGGCGTCCGCGGCTTCCTCGTTCCCGCCGCCACGGCGGGCGTCACCGCCACCCCGATCGGCCGGAAACTGTCCATGCGCGCATCGATCCAGTGCGATGTGACGTTCGACGGCGTCCGGCTGGGTCCGGAGGCAATGCTGCCGGGTGCGCGGGGACTCAGCGGCCCGTTCAGCTGCCTCAACGAGGCAAGGTACGGCATCGCCTGGGGTGCCATGGGCGCGGCCCGCGATTCCTACGAGGCGGCACTGCGGTATTCGATGGAGCGCCAGCAGTTCGGCAAGCCACTGGCCGGGTACCAGCTGACGCAGGAGAAGCTCGTCAACATGCTGCTCGAGGTCCAGAAGGGCACCATGCTTGCGCTGCACCTGGGCCGGCTCAAGGACGCCGGGCGTCTCCGTCCCGAGCAGATTTCGCTGGCCAAGCTGAACAACGTCCGCGAGGCCATCAAGGTGGCGCGGGAAGCCCGGACCATTTTGGGCGGCAACGGCATCACGCTTGACTATTCGCCTCTGCGGCACGCCGCCAACCTCGAGTCTGTGCGCACCTACGAAGGGACGGACGAGGTGCACACCCTCATCTTGGGCCAGCACATCACGGGGCTCCCGGCCTTCCGCTGATGACAGTGACCGCTGGTTGAGCTGGGCCCACGCCGGCAGGGTGCCCTGGCCGAGCTTTGCGAGGTTAGGGTGCCGGTGGGGACGGCGCTGTTCGCTTTGGCTCCGGCGACGGCGGCCGGCCTCGTCCCGTGGCTGCTGACGCGTTGGGAGGTGCAGGGTCCGGTGCCCGGAGGCGCCGTGGCCCAGGCGGCCGGCGCGCTCCTCGTGGGGGCGGGCGCTTCCGTCGTCGCAAACTCCTTTGTGCGGTTTGCCATCGAAGGCGTGGGAACGCCGGCACCCTTCGCGCCACCGAAGCATCTTGTAGTCAGCGGGCTGTACCGCCACGTCCGGAATCCCATGTACGTGCCCATCGCCGCCGCCGTGGTTGGCCAGGGCCTGCTGCTGGGCCAGCCGAAACTCTTCGGCTACGCCGCGCTGGCGGCGGTCCCGGTTGCGGCCTTCGTCAGGTTCTACGAGGAGCCCGCGCTCGCGCGCAAGTTCGGGGCTGAGTATGGGGAGTACCGAAAGAACGTTCCGCGCTGGCTGCCGCGGCTGACGCCGTGGCGGCCGGACAACTGACGAAATGGGGGTCCGGCGCCTAAAACGCGTTCGGCAAGCTCCGGGAAGATGCCTCTGCTGGGCGGCTTGTGAGCATCCAGAGGGCCAGCCAGATAACTGAGGCGCCAAGCAGCGCCAGGGCTGCATCGAGGGCGAGCTCCGGGACGAGGTTGCGCAGCGCGATGGGAATGGCGGCCATGGCGTAGGCGATTGTCGGGGTCCGGGGTGCCCTGCCGTCCCGCAGCAGCGCCAGGCAGTACAGGATTGATCCGACTAGGAAGATCATCGAGGCTGCCACCAATGCTGTTCCGAGCGGCCCGCCCCGCAACGCAGCGATTTGGGAGGGATCGAGCCGGACGAACACCAGGTTGATCACCCACTCCGCGCCGGTCGCGGCGCTGAGCCCCACGACGTTCACCGCGAGGGCGACCGAGGAAAACTTTGATGATCGGCGCAGGGCGACCCGGGCGAGGCCGACAACCAGGATGATAGCGAATGCCTGTGCCAGGGGCGCGGCAAGCTGCGTCGCGGAGCTGACCGGTATCAGTTCGGCGCGCTTGGCCGCATTGACGAACAAGACGGCGGCTGCGGCCAGGCCCGTAACTGCTGCGAGGCGGGCCGGAAGCAAGGTAGTGGACTGTTTTTCCAGGGATGGGCTGGCGAGCGTGAGCATGGCGTTCATCTTTCGCAAGAGTGCAATGGGGGGGGTCTTGATGGCCCGGCGGTGTTCGGGACGCCGGTCCTTCGGTAATCAAGCGGGGACGTCTCTGGGGGTGGGAGCTGCGACGGCGGGCGTCGTGCCATTAGTGATGGGACTGGGGCTAAAGCCTTTGACGATCAGCCAAACGCCCAGCGAAAACTCCCAAAGCGCGATCGGGGCCGTCGCGATCAACGACCACACGGAGAGGGTGTTATTGATGCCGAAATAAGTTGCGGCGGTGGAAGCGAGGAGCAACGGGGCGCCCACCAGTCCCAGCAACGGAAGAACCCGGGGCACCAGGCGGGACCGGTACAGGAGGGAGCCCAGGAGAAGGGCGTTCATGGCCGGCATGAGGGTTTGTCCGAGGAGGAACGTCCAGCCATACATCGCAGCCAGCGCCTGGCCCGTGGGCAAAGCGCTTGCTCCGGCTCCGGCCTGCCGCAGGGTCACGACCGAGAGAAGGCAAACAACGCCGGTGACAATGACAGCAGCTTCGAGGACGCGTGCGCCGACGAAGCCAAGCGCGACCGCTTCGTTTTGCTTTTTAACCACCGGGTACAGTGCGACCGCGGTCCCGATGCAGGCAAGGGCTACGATCATTTCAAGGGCACCGCCCCAGAGTGTGGCGGTGTCCGGGCCGGGGCCGGTGATGTAGTTGGAGTCTGTTCGCACCGCCCTGTAGAGGGTGAGTGTCGGGATTGAGACGAAGGTGATCAGGTAGAGCACGCCCGCGGCCAGCGCGGTCTTCCGTAGCGGGTCCATCGGCACTCGTTTCGTTGCGGCTTCTGGCCGGATGCTGGTCATGATGTCGTTCTCCTTCGTGGGATGCGGGTGGAAGATTAGCTTCGGGGCTTTGCGGTGGATCCTGGCTTGTCGGCTTCAACCTGGGCTACAGAGAGCAGGGGCAGGCCGATATCGCGCACTTTCTGGAGCAGGCCATACAGGGCGGCCTGGTCTGCCACCTGACTCCGGAAGACTGTGGTGCCGTCGCTCTCATTCGTCAGGCTCAGTGCGTCGAACCAGGCAGCCCACCGGGAATCCAGGTGGCCCTCGATCCGGACCTCGTACCATCCGGAGTCGTGGTGATGTCCGATCGGCATGTCATGCACGGGCCCTCCTTTCGCTTTATCCGGCCGATGGACCTCGGCCGGCGTTGCTTCTGTTCGTTGTCCTGATCGAACAGTAGAAGGAGATCTAAGGACCGCGCCTCACCACATGTGGTGATTGGCGTGGTGATTTAGTTACGGGCGTTGGCAGCGTTCCCCGGCCGTCGGCGTCGTCGCGGCTTGGGCTACCGGTCGCTGGCTCGGGAGAACAGACCGAGTTCCTGGCCCTGACGGACCGCGGCCCGGCGGTTGTTCACGCCGAGCTTGGCGTAGATGTGTCTGGTGTGAGTGCGCACCGTGTTCAGGGACACCACGAGCACGCGGGCAATGTCCGGACCGTCGAGGTCCGTTCCGAGCAGCTGGAGAACGTCCAGCTCACGTTCACTCAGCGGCTCGATCAGGCCCCCACTGACACGCGTGGGCACCTCGGCAATGTTCATGAACGTCATGAGCCGGCGCAGGTAACCCGGGGCTATCCGTTGGTTCGCAGCCGCTCTCAGCAGTGAACCCATCGGGGCGCCCTCATCAGCGAAAACGCGAACGTAGCCCTCCGGCTCCGCCAACGCTACTGCTCGACGCAGTGATGCAAGCGCCGCAGGGATGTCGCCCCGTGCCTGGTCGGCCAGGGCCTGCAGCACGAGAATCTCGATGACGCTTCCCGTTCGGCCGCCGTCGTCTGCCGCCCGCAGCAGGCGCCCCAGCAGGCGGATGGCCTCCTGGAGCGAGGACGCCGCGCCCTCTTCCGCATGCCGGGCCAGGAGCACCCTGGCAAGGGTGATGTGCTCGAACTCCCGAAGGTAACTGAGGTCATCGTCCACCGACAAGTCTCGCTCCCGCACCCAGCCGAGGGCTTCACCCAACCGCCCTTGCGCGAGCTGGATCCGGGCCCTCAAAGCCGGCACCGGACGTACATTGGGAAAGTAATCGCCCACGTAGAGTCGCTCCGCCTCAGCCAGGAGGTCGAGCACACCGGCCAAGTCACCTTCCCCCTCGAGGATCCGCGCCATGGCGACCCGCCCGCGATACAGGTTCTGAGGCAGCTCGCCAAGGGGCCCCAACTCCTGGCTGCGCTCTAGGAGTCGGATGGCTTCCTGCTGGTCGCCGCGCTCCCGGCAGACCCCGCTCATCCCCACATACATGTCAGCTTCCCCGCGCAGAACCGATCCGCGCCGTCCAGAAGCAGCCTCCAAAGCTTGCTCGTAGGTGCACATGGCATCGGTGAGACGCCCTTGCGCCAGGCGTATGTCCGCCAAGGCAATCGCGCATCCCAAGGTGTCCGCGAGGTGCCCTGCACGGCGCAGGCCAGCCATGCATTCGTCATACCCCCGATGGGCTGCCTCGAGCTCCCCACGCCCCCAGTAGGCGAGTCCCAGCAATCCGGAGGCTGCGGCGCGGCCGACATTGTCGTCCTCAGGTGCAAGATCAAGCGCACGCTGGGCGTGGCTTACCGTCCCGGGTCCATCGCCCCGGCCCAGCGCCAGCGCGGCCCGGTACACTTCAATCGTCTCGGGAAGGCGGCGAAATTCCTCGTCGTCGGCTACGACCATCTCCGTTGCTCGGCCTTGAATTTCTTTGCCCACACCTGGGGGTGGATCCAGCCACCGTTCGACGTCCCGCAGCCGGTCTTCGACTCCCCCGACATCGCCGCACACCACCAGCGCGCCCACCAGTCCCACGCCCAGCACCGGCCTGACACGGACCACATCGTACGGGAGCACCATCAGCCAGCCGCGCAGCAGGGCCTCCTGCCTGTTCCGCCGGATGTCCGGCACCGCCAGCTCGATAAGGTCCGCCGCCCGTTCGAAATCCTCCGCAGCCAAGGCATGGCGGATGGCATCGAACGCCTCGCCGTTCTGTTCGTACCAAATGCTCGCCCGCCGATGGAGACCCGGGAGCTCGTCGCCGCGCTCCTCCACGAGGCGCGCCTGCAGAACATCCGCAAAAAGCTGGTGATAGCGGTACCACTGACGGCGGTCATCCAAGGGAACCAGAAACAGGTTCGCCCGCTCCAGTGCCGCCAGCCTGAGCTTGCCATTGTCCTGTCCTGTGACGGCATCGCACAGAGGGCCGCTGAGCCGATCCAGGATGGACGTCTGGAACAGGAAGTGTTGAACATCCTCTGGCTGGCGCTGCAGGACCTCCTCAGCCAGGTAGTCGACGATATATCGGTCGTCCCCGGCGAAGCCTGCGATGAATGCGGCGACGTCCTCGCGGCCCTGCATCGAAAGCGCAGCGAGCTGGAGTGCCACGATCCACCCTTCGGTGCGGTCTTCCAGCGCCGCTACGTCCCGGCCCGTCAGCTCCAAGCCCATGGAGCCGTTAAGGTAGGCCTCCGCCTCATTTACGGTAAATCGCAGATCGGCGGCGCGGAGCTCGACGAGCTCGCCCCGGGCCCGTAACCGCGCCAGCGGCAGCACCGGGTCGGCTCGGCTGGCGATGACCAGGTGCACCTGCGGGGGCAGGTGCTCCACCAGGAATGCGATCCCGTCCTGCACCTCGTGCGCGTCGATCACATGATAGTCATCGAGAACCAGGACGACATCGTTCGAGACAGCGTGGAGGTCATTGAGAAGAGTGGCAAGGAGCACTTCGATGGGGGGCTGCGCCGACTGCAGGAGCGAGAGCGCAGGGGCGCCAACCCCGATGGACGCCCTCCTCAGCGCCGTGACGAAGTAAGTCCAAAACAGCGCGGAATCGTTGTCACGCTTCTCGAGCGAGAGCCACGCTGCCGACCACCCATTAGCGGAAACGGTTGCCAGCCACTCAGTCAGCAGCGTCGTCTTACCGAACCCGGCCGGAGCCGACACGAGCGTTAGCGTGGCATCAGCTCCACGGTTCAGGCGCTCGATCAACCTCGGGCGCGTCGCCAGGCCGGGTCGCTGTCTGGGAACGTGGAACTTGGTCTCGAGAAGTAGTCCCGTCATGACCGCCTCCCCTCACGGACAGTGTACGGCTGCCGCGGTCCCTCGGCACCCGAGAGCGTTAGGCCGAGAACCCGCCGTCGGCCTTAATGAGCTGACCGGACACCCAGCGGCCCGCCGGGGACAGCAGGAAAGCCACCGTTCCCGCCACCTCGGCGGGGGTGCCCAGGCGGCCGCCGGGCTGGCGCCGGGCGAGCTCGGCGCGGGTCTGGCCGTCCATCCAGCCGGTGTCCACCGGCCCGGGGTTGAGGACATTGGCGCTGATGCCGAGCGGTCCAAGTTCACGCGCCGCGGCGATCACGATCCGGTCCAGGGCCCCCTTGGACGCACCGTACGGCAGGTTGAACGCTGTGTGGTCACTGGTCAGCGCGACGATCGCGCCGCCGTCGTCCGCCGCCTGCTGCGCGAAGGCGCGGACTAGCTGCCAGCTGGCCCGCGTATTCACGGCGAAATGCCGCTCAAAGCTTTCGAGGGTGGTGTCCAGGATGCCGGAATCGACGGATTCGGCGTGGCTGAGGACCATTCCGTGCAGGGTCCCCGCCTGCGCGGCCACGTCTGCCATCATCCGGTCGACGGCGCCCGGGTCCTGGAAGTTGGCGGGCAGGGCCACCACCCTGGAGCCGATGGCCTCCAGTTCGGCGGTGAGCCGGCCGACGTCGTCCGGCTGGATTCCCCAAGGCATGCGGGCGTCGTAGTCCTGCCAGTAGGTCAGCACCAGGTCCCAGCCGTCGGCGGCCAGTAGGCGGGCGATCCCCGCACCGATTCCGGCGAGCCGCCCGGCGCCGGTGACCAGCGCCGTGCTCATTCCGCCAGCTCCGCCACCGCATCGCGCCGCAGGGCCACGAGCCAGCACACCATGATGGCCAGCGCGCAGAAGACTCCGGCACTGGAGGCCATGATCCACAGCACCGGCGTCTGGAGGTTGAGGTTTTCGGCGCCGAGGGCCGTGCCGATGGTCTTCGGCGAAAACAGGAACACCACGGTGGACATGCCCAGGACGGCGCCCATCACCGCGCGCTGCAGCCGGTACCGCTGGGGCGTTTCGCGCAGCGTCCAGGCGAACGCCGGAAGCACCGCGGCCATCCACACCCAGTGGTGCGACCAGGAGACGGGGCTGATCAGGAGCATGGTGAGGGCCGTGGCGGATATAGCCACCACCCTGGCACCCTGGCTGCTGGCCACCTTGATGAGGGCGGCGCCCAGACCCACAGCGAGCAGGCTCAGGACCAGCCAGGGCACGTTCACTGCGTCCGCCGGAACTCCGAAGTGGAGCAGCGCACCCTTGATGGAAAGGTTGTCCACGTAACCGGCGCCGCCGATCCGGGACGTGTCGGGAAGAATCTCCAGCCAGAAGGTGAGGGATTCGGCCGGGCGGAGCAGCCAGCCGAGCAGCACGGTGAACGCGAACCCGGCGCACATGTTCAGCAGGCCGCGCCAGTCCTTGCGCACCAGGAAATACAGGCCGAAGACCAGCGGTGTCAGCTTGATCCCGGCGGCAACGCCCACCAGGAAGCCGCCGCCGGGCAGGCCATGCCGCCAACGGGGACTGCGGGCCAGCAGGTCCGCCGTCATCAGCCCCAGCAGGAGGATGTTGATCTGGCCGAAGGCCAACGTTTCGCGCCACGGCCCAAGATTCAGGACGGCCAGGAACAGCACGACGGCGGCGAGCCGGTTGAGCGCGGACCGGAAGGTCAGCGAAGCGAAGGTGCTGCGCCAGGTGGGCTTGCTGTTCCAGTAGCGGACGCCGAGCGCCGCCACCCAAGCGGCGACAGCGACGCCGGCGGCGTTGAACAGCAGCAGCGCCGTGGCCTGCGGCACTTTCGCGAGCAGGCTGAAGAGGAGGGCCGCGAATGGCGGGTAGGTGAAGGGCAGTTCGGGGCCGCCCGCCCAGTTCACCGTCGGCTGGTAGAGGCCCGACGGTGCCAGGCCGGCGTCGTTGAGGATCTTGCCGCCGAACCAGTAGACGCTGAAGTCCAGGCCCTTCTCGCCCCAGGCGTTCAGCCGGGACGCGACGAAGACGGCGGTGGCCGCCACCGTCAAAAGGACACCAAGTTCGACGGCGGCCAGTACGGGCCCGCGCCGGCGCGGCTGCAGTTCAGTGGTCTGATCCAGCCCCTGGCCGGGCCCTCCTGCGGCGCTGTCTGGCCTGTCGTTCCTTGTTCGGGCAGTAAGCAGTGCCATTCAGTGTCCCCCAGCTGTAGTCCGGCAGTGTGCGCCTCCGGGACGCGTAGCGCGTTCTGCCGCAAGAGCCGGCGCCGCAGAGGGCGCCCCGCTTAGTCTACTGAAGCCACGGCCACCGCTGCGGGCTTCCGTCGCCCGGCGTCTTTGCGGATGGTGGCGCTGATCACCGCGGCGATGGTGCACATCGCGGCGGCACCGAACCACGCGTAGGTGTAGTGGCCGGTGGCGTCCCGGATGGCTCCGGCGGCCAGGGCTGCCGCGGCGGCACCGAGCTGGTGCGCGGCGAACACCCACCCGAACACCACGCTGCCGTCGGCTCCGAACACCTGGCGGCAGATCGCGGCGGTCGGCGGAACCGTGGCCACCCAGTCCAGGCCATAGATCACGACGAACACGATCATGCTGGGCTGGACCGAGGAGCCCAGCAGCAGCGGGAGCACCAGGAGCCCGATCCCGCGGAACTGGTAGTACACGGCGAGCAGGACCCGGGGGTTGAACCGGTCGGTCAGCCAGCCGGAGGCGATGGTGCCCAGGATGTCGAAGATCCCGACGACGGCGAGCAGCCCGGCCGCGGTGGTCTCCGGCATGCCGTGGTCATGCGCGGACGGGATGAAGTGCGTCCCGATCAGCCCGTTCGTCGTGGCGCCGCAGATGGCGAACCCGGCGGCCAAGGCCCAGAAGGTGCGGTTCCTGCTGGCGCTCCGCAGCACCTGCAGTGCCCGGACGGCCGCGTTGCGGCGGGGCTCCGCAGCCTCCGGGGCAGCGGCTGCTTCCGGCTCTCCGGTGGGGGCGCCGGACGGTTCCTCTGCCCCGTAAGGCAACGCCCCGACGTCGGCCGGTGAATTTTTCAGGAACTTCAGCACCAGAGGAACCACGGCCAGGGCACCGGCGGCGATGAGCAGCGAGGCCTGGCGCCAGCCCGGGTCCTGGGCGAGCATCGCGATGAACGGCAGGAAGACCAACTGCCCGGCGGCGCTGCCGGCGGTCAGGATGCCGATCACCAGCCCCCGGCTCTTGCTGAACCAGGTGTTGGCGATGGTCGCCGCGAACACCAGCGCCATGGAGCCGGTACCCAGGCCGATGAGCAGGCCCCAGGTGAGAAGGATCTGCCAGGACTGGTTGACCAGCACAGTCAGGGCGCTGCCGGCCCCGATCATCCCCAGCGCGACGGCGGTGACGGTCCGGACGCCGAACCGTTCCATGAGCGCAGCGGCGAAGGGGGCCGTCAGCCCGAACAGCACCAGGTTGATGCTGACCGCGGCGGACAGCACGGTGGTGGACCAGCCGAACTCCTGCTGCAGCGGCACCATGAGCACGCCGGGCGCGGCACGGAAGCCGGCGGCTCCGACGAGCGCCAGGAACGCCACCGCGGCAACGGCCCACGCAGGGTGCAGCCGGCCCCGCTTCTTCGGCCGCCCCTCCCCTGGAGTCCCCGGCCCCGCCCCTGGAGTCCTCGCCCCCTCCTCAGGACTTTTGCCCGCCTCCTCAGGACTTTTTGTCCAGATATCGTCCTCTAATGCCCCCTCAGGGCGCGCTATCTGGACAAAAACTCCCGGGTCCTCAGAGGTGCTCATGCGGCTGTTCCTTTTTCTCCGCCGCCTTGTACGCGGTTGGTGGGTGTGTTGGACGGTGTCGAGGTTGCCGGGGCGCCGTCGCCAGCGGGAGCGGATCGTCGCTTCGGGTGAGGCTGTGCCAGCTGGTGTTGTCCGCGGTGAGGCGCTCCCCGCATTCGGTGCAGGTGTCGGCCGAGCCCGTGCTCTGCCCGCACGTTGCGTGGATGACGTACATGTGGGCCTGCTCGGACGGCGCCTGCAGGTGCTTTTCTGACCAGATCACGACGGCGTTGAGCACCGGCAGGGCGTCCTCACCCTTGGCGGTGAGGACGTACTCCTGGCGGGTCCGTCCGCCGTCGTCGTAGGGCTGTTTTGCCAGCAGGCCGGACTCCACGAGGGAGGCGAGCCGCCGGGTGAGGACTGAGTCCGCCACCTGGAGGCGCGTCTTCATCGCGTCGAAGCGGCCGTTGCCGAAGAAGACCTCGCGGAGGACCAGCATGCCCCAGGGGTCGCCGAAAATGTCCAGGCCGCGGGCCATGCTGCAGTTGCGCGTCGACCAGTCGGAGCGGAGAGCCATGCTGCGACACTAGCTGACTTTCTTGAAGAAAGCTACCCTTCGCCGTGTGGGCGGATCCCCGACCGCGAGGGCCGGTACGCAGCGGCCCAGTACACCAGAAGCGCCACGCCGCAGAGCACGCCCAGGCTGGAGACCATGAGCGGCCATTGCGTCTGCGGGTTCACGCCCCACACCTCGGCCCCGGCGGCCATCGCGAGGTCCTTGGGCGCAAGGTAGAAGGCCACGGCCGACGCCGCCACCACCAGCCAGCCGGCCAGCCGCATCAGGCCGGTCCTGGAGGGCACGCGGTGCATCGCGAAGGCCATGGACGGCAGTGCCACGGCGATCCATACCCAGTGGTGGGACCACGAGACGGGGCTGACCAGGAGCATGAGCACGGCGGTCGCGGACACCGCCACGAAGTTTTCCTCCACGGCCACCGCCCACCTGATCACCAGGGCCGTGAGTCCGGCCAGGGCCAGGGCCAGCACCAACCAAAGCAGGCTGGTGAACCCCGAGTCCGGCAGCCCGGCGTGGAGCAGCAACCCCTTCAGCGACAGGTTGTCCACGTACCCCGGATCACCGATGCGCCCCGTGTTGGGCAGGATCTCGGTCCAGAACGTCACCGAGGCGTGGGGCAGTGCGGCCCAGGCCACGGCGATGGAGCCGAGGAAGCCGGCCGCCATCCAGCCCAGTGCCTTGAAATCGCGGCGCACCAGGAAATACAGGCCAAACGCCAGCGGTGTCAGCTTGATGCCGGCAGCGACGCCGACCAGCAGGCCGGCAGGCCACCGGATCCCACCCGCCCGCGTTTTCCCGTGCAGCGCGAAGTCGGTCAGGATCAGGCCCATCAGGATGATGTTGATCTGCCCGAATACGAAGGTGTCACGCCACGGCCCCAGCAGCACGATGGCCCCGGTTCCGGCCAGGGCCACAGTCCGGAACCGCCAGTCCGCAAAGGCCTCCTGCCAGCGGGTCAGGCCGAAGTAGTGCCGGGCGAGCCAGGCGGATACCACCGCGGCCCCGCCCAGCGCGGCCCAGATGAAGAGCTGCCCGCTTTGGCCCAGACCCATGGTGGCCAGACCAGCGAACAGCAGCGCGGCGAACGGCGGATAGGTGAACGGCAGGCCGTCCCGGGGCGCGTACAGCTCGCTGATGCCGGTCTCGCCGGTTTGCAGCACCTTGGTGCCGCCGTAGTAGTAGACCTCGAAGTCGTTCATGGCCGGGGCATACCCGGCGTACAGCCACAGCAAAGCGAGGACGACGGCGGCGGCACCGCCCGCCGTCGCCAGCCAGCCGAGGACAACCCGGCGCGCATTACCCTGGCTGCCGGCCCCCTCTCGGGTCCCGGCACCCTCCTGCGTCCGCGGCGAGGCCGTCACTGGATGTGCGTGAAGGCTTGCTCAAGGTCGGCGATGAGATCCTCGACGTCCTCGATGCCGCAGGAGAGCCTGATGAGGTTCACGGGGACGGCCAGCTCGGTGCCCTTGACCGAGGCATGGGTCATCTCCGACGGGTAGTTCATCAGCGACTCGATGCCGCCCAGCGATTCCGCCAGGGTGAAGACCGACGTCGATTCGGCCACCTTCCGGGCAGCGGCCTCGCCGCCCTTGAACTGCACGGAGATCATGCCGCCGAACTTCTTCATCTGCTTCTTGGCCAGCTCGTGCCCGGGGTGCGAGGGCAGGCCCGGGTACAGGACCGCTTCCACCTCGGGGCGTTCGAGGAGCCATTCGGCCACGGCCTGGGCGTTGTCGCTGTGCCGGTCCATGCGCACGCCCAGGGTCTTGAGCCCGCGCGTGGTGAGGAACGCGTCCATCGGGCCGGACACGGCACCCACGGCGAACTGCACGAAGCCAATCTTCTCGGCCAGCTCGGCGTCCTTGACCACGATCGCGCCGCCCACCACGTCGGAGTGGCCGCCGATGTACTTGGTGGTGGAGTGCACCACGACGTCGGCACCCAGGTCCAGCGGGGTCTGCAGGTAGGGCGACGCGAAGGTGTTGTCGACGATCAGGAGGGCCCCGGCGTCGTGCGCCACCTTGGCGAGCGCCTCAATATCGGTGATTTTCATCATCGGGTTGGACGGGGTCTCCACCCAGACGAACCGGGTCTTGTTGGCGGCAACCGCGGCCTGCACGGCATCGAGGTCGGCCATGTCCACCGGGGTGTTGCCGATCCCCCAGTCCCCCAGCACGCGGCTGATCAGCCGGTAAGTGCCGCCGTAGGCGTCGTTGCCGAGCACGATGTGGTCGCCGGGCCGCATCAGGGCGCGGATGAGGGAATCCTCGGCGGCGAGTCCTGAGCTGAAGGAGTAGGCGTGCGTACCCCGCTCCAGCGCCGCGAGCTGCTGCTGCAGGGCGTCGCGGGTGGGGTTGCCGCCGCGGCCGTATTCGTAGCCGTCCCGCAGATTGCCGATGCCGTCCTGGGCATAGGTCGAGCTGAAGTGCAGGGGCGGAACGACGGCGCCGGTGCGCGGCTCGAATGCCTGGCCGGCGTGCACGGCGCGGGTGTTGAATCCGTGGTTCTCTTCAGACATGGGGCTCCTTCGATCAGTTGCTGAGGTAGGCGAGGAGGTCGTGGCGGGTCAGGATGCCGATGGGCGCGCCAACGAATGTCACCATCACGGTGTCGACGTCGGAGAGCAGCTCGCGGGCGGCGGAAATGGTTTCGAGCGAGCCGATCACCGGCAGCTTCTCCCCCATGTGCTCGGCGATCTTGTCCGTCAGCTTGGCCTCGCCGCGGAACAGCTTAGCGGTCAGGGTCCGTTCATCCACGGCCCCGAGGACTTCGCCCATCACCACGGGCGGCTCCGCGGAGAGGACCGGGATGTGGCTGACGCCGAACTCGTTCATGATGTTGATGACGTCGCGGACAGTTTCGTTGGGGTGGATGTGCACCAGGTCCGGCAGTTCGCCCGTCTTGGACTTGATGACCTCGCCGACGGAGGCCTCCTCGCCGCCGGAGAGGAAGCCGTAGGAGCGCATCCACTGGTCGTTGAAGATCTTGGCAAGGTAGCCGCGGCCGGAGTCGGGCAGGATCACCACCACCACAGCGTCCTCGGGGAGGTCCCGGGCCGTGCGCAGGGCGGCCACCACGGCCATGCCGGAGGACCCGCCCACCAGCAGGCCCTCTTCGCGCGCCAGCCGCCGGGTCATCTCGAAGGAGTCGGCGTCGCTGACCGCCAGGACCTCGTCCGGGACCGACTTGTCGTAGTTGCCGGGCCACATGTCCTCGCCCACGCCCTCGACGAAGTAGGGGCGACCGGAGCCGCCCGAGTAGACAGAGCCTTCGGGATCGGCCCCGATGATCCTGACCCGGCCGCCGTCTGACTCCGGTCGGTCCGCCGACACTTCCTTGAGGTAGCGGCCGGTGCCGGTGATGGTGCCGCCGGTGCCGGCGCCGATGACGCAGTGGGTCACCTTGCCGTCGGTGTCCCGCCAGATCTCGGGGCCAGTGGTCTCGTAGTGGCTCAGCGGCGCTGCGGGGTTGGAGAACTGGTCCGGCTTGTACGCGCCGGGGATCTCCGTGACCAGGCGGTCGGACACGCCGTAGTAACTTTGCGGGCTGTCAGGCTCGACGGCGGTGGGCGTCACCACCACTTCGGCGCCGTAGGCCGCCAGGACAGCACGTTTGTCCTCACCCACCTTGTCCGGGACCACGAAGATGCACTTGTAGCCCTTTTGCTGCGCCACCAGAGCCAGGCCGACGCCGGTGTTCCCGGAGGTGGGCTCGATGATGGTGCCGCCTGGCTTGAGCTTGCCGTCACGCTCGGCTTCCTCGACCATCTTCGCCGCGATGCGGTCCTTTATGGAGCCGCCGGGGTTCACGTATTCCAGCTTCACGAGGACGGTGGCCTTGACGCCCTCGGTGACGTGGTTGAGCTTGATGAGCGGGGTGTTGCCGATGAGGTCCAGGACAGACTGGGCGTACTTCATGGGTACCAACTTACCGTCTTGGGCTGGCTGGTTGTCCCAGCGGCTTTCGGTGCGAAGATTGGGCCGTGGCGCGCCTGCAAATACCGAAGAATGTGCGGAGCTATCTTCTGCCAGGCTTTATGCTGCTTGCCGGGACCGGCTGCCTGGCTGGCGGCCTCCTGCCCTGGCCCGCGTTCGGGCAGCTGGCCGGACGCACGGCCCCCATCCTGGCCTTCGTCGTGGCGATGACCGTCGTCACGGAGCTGGTTGATGCTGCGGGCCTGTTCCGCGTGGTGACGGACCGCATTGCGGCACTCGGCCGGGGCAGGGTCTTCCTGCTGTGGCTCTTGGTGCTGGCCTTGTCCTCCGTCGCCACGGCTTTTCTGTCGCTCGATACCACCGCGGTGCTGGTGACTCCCGTGGTGGTGCTGCTCGCCGTCCACGCGAAGATCCCGCCCCTGCCCTTCGCCCTGACCACGGTGTGGCTGGCCAACACCGCGTCGCTGTTCCTGCCGGTCTCCAACCTCACGAACCTGTTGGCGCAGTCAAACATGTCACTGAGCCCGCTGGGATTCGCCAAACTGATGTGGGCGCCTGCCGTCGTCGGCCTCCTGGTGCCTGCGCTGCTGCTCTGGCTGGCCTTCCACCGGGAACTGAGTGGCCGTTACGGGCCGCAGCCGGCCCACGCGCCCGGCGACCGGACACTGCTCCGGGCATCGGGCGGAATGCTGCTCGTGCTGCTGCCGGCACTGGTTTCGGGGATTCCCGTGGCGGTGCCTGCGGCGCTCGCGGCCGGGTTCCTGGTGGCTCTGTTCCTGTGGCGGCGGCCGGCGGCCCTACGCTGGTCGATGCTGCCATGGCGCCCGCTGATACTGACCGCCGGGCTGTTCATGGTGGTTGAAACTTTCCACGCGCACGGCCTCACCGAGGCACTGGCACCGGCCGCCGGGGCCGGCGAGACCTTCCTGGACCTGCTGCGCCTCGCAGCGCTGGGCGCCGCCTCCGCGAACATCGCCAACAACCTTCCCGCCTACCTGGCCCTGGAGCCCGTGGCCGGATCGCCGCTGCGGCTGGGCGCACTCCTGATCGGGGTGAACCTGGGCCCGCTCATTTCGCCCTGGGCGTCCCTCGCCACACTCCTGTGGCACGAGCGGCTGCAGAGCCTCAACCTGCGCGTGCGCTGGGGCGGCTTCGCTGTTGCCGGCCTGGCCGCCGTTGTCCTCGCCCTTCCGTTGGCCGTCCTGGCACTGTGGCTGGGGAACGGGATGCCATAGTCGCTTCCCTGCGCCGTGCCGTTGCCGTTCCCGCGCTCTGGCTAAGGTACTAGCCACGGCCTGCCTGGGCAGGGCAAGCTGGCATCGGCACCCGTGGCCGGGCGCCGCTCCTCAGCGTCGTTGAAAGGAACTGTGCCTTGGACTGGACCCTCGAAGTTGTTGTGCTGCCCGTGAGTGACATCAGCCGTGCCGTGGAGTTCTACCGGGACAAAGTCGGCTTCAACCTTGACCACGACACGCAGAACGAGCACATGCACGTGGTGCAGCTGACGCCTCCGGGTTCGGGGTGTTCGATCGTGATCGGCGACCTGCCCTCGCAGAACGAGATGGCCCCCGGCTCCATGCGGGGCCTGCAGCTCGTGGTGGCGGATGCCCGGGCGGCGCGCGACGAGCTGCTCAGCCGCGGCGTGGAGGCGAGCGAGATCACCGTTTTCGACGAGCGCGACGGCGGCACCTTCTTCGGGTTCAGCGACCCGGACGGGAACACCTGGGCGGTGCAGGAGCTCAGGATCCGTGCCCAGAAGCCGCTGATCCCGGTGGAGGCCCGCAGCCGCTTCGGCGAGGAGTAGCGGCAGCCGGGCCCCTGGCTCAGCCGGTGGCACCGCCGGCGTCTGCGGGCAGGTTCTCCCAGAGCCCCAGGATGTTCCCCTCGGTGTCCTTGAAGTAGGCGTAGTGGCCCATTCCCGGGATGGTGTCCTTGGGCTTCACCACGGAACCGCCCAGCTGCTCGACAGTCCGCAGGGTCGCATCAATGTCCTCGACGTCCACGGTGATGACGGGCGTGGTTAGCTCCCCCTCCCGGGCCATCATGCCGCCGTTGATGGCCCCCGGCTCCGTGGGCCTGCCCGTCTTTTCGTCCATCGGGGTGGTGATCACCACGTTGTAGTCCATCTCCGGCATGGGGTCGATCCGCCAGCCGAGCGCCTGATTGTAGAAGTTCCTCGCCCGGTCCTGGTCGTCCGCGGGAATTTCAAAATGCACCACTCCACCCATTGCGATCACCTACAACTCGAAGGAAGGGACACGGCCGACCCGCGCCACACTGGGGATTGTAGTCCTGGCACCGTCCCCGGTTAAGGGCCTGGTGAAACCCTCCCCGCGGGCCCGGCGGCAGCTTTGTCGGTCCGGCGTGGGACGATGAATGCATGACCATTGCTGACGCCCCCGCCCGGCTGGCAGCCGCGGCGGACGCGTCCCTGAGGTGGCATCCGGGCGGCCCATATGACCTTCGCCGCACCCTGGGGATCCTGCTGCGCGGCAACGGCGACCCCTCCTTCTCCTCGCGGCCGAACGGGCTGTGGATGACCTTCACGACGCCGGATGGCCCGGTGACGCTGCGTCTCACCGCTGCCGGAGAGGGCCTGGAATGCTGTGTCGATGCCCAGGCCTGGGGTCCCGGTTCGGGAGCTGCCCTCGCAGGACTTCCCCGGCTGCTCGGCGCCGGTGATGACTGGTCGGAGTTCGATGAGCCGTCCTTCGCCGCGACGCTCCCCCGCATGGTCCGTGAGGCGCGACGCCGGAACTCCGACGTGCGCCTGCCGTCCACCGGGCGGATGGTTGATTCCCTCGTGCCCACCATTCTGGAGCAAAAGGTCACCGTCATTGAGGCGCGGCGGGGTTTCCGTTACCTCATGTACCGCCACGGAACGCCCGCCCCCGGCGCCGGTACCATCGCACCTCCCGGGCTGCTGGTCCGGCCCACCGCAGAGGCCTGGCTCCGCATACCTTCGTGGGAATGGCACAAGGCAGGTGTCGGGCCGCAGCGCTCGGCGACCGTCATGCGCGCCTTGCGCTCCGCCGTCGCACTTGAACGTCTGGCTGCCCTGCCGGCGGCAGAGGCCGCCGCCAAGATGCAGACCATCCCGGGAATCGGGGTGTGGACGGCGGCCGAGGTGGTGCAGCGGACGCACGGCTGCCCCGACTCAATCGCGGTGGGCGACTACCATCTGGCCGCCTATGTGGGCGCGGCGCTGACCGGGCGGCGCACTGACGACGCCGGCATGCTGGCCCTGCTGGCACCGTGGACGGGGCACCGGCAGCGGGTGGTCCGGATGCTCGGCCTGAGCGGCTTCCGGAAGCCCACGTTCGGCCCGCGGATGACCATCCAGGACCACCGCGCCCACTGATGCTCCCCCGCTAACTGCAACGCGGGGTCACTTAGCGCCCAATAAACCACCTCCACCGGGCGATACCTGACCCCGCGTTGCTTCAGGCGGCGCGGCGCTTTGCCCTTTTGATCCGGCCGATGACGCCTTGGAACCCCTCCTCCAGGTCGTCGGCGTTCACCTTGAAAGAGGACCAGCCGGCGCGAATGAATGCTTCGTCCCGCCGGTTGTCGCGTGACTGCTGTTCACGCGACAGGTGATGGGCACCGTCGTACTGGAGGGCGATGCGAAAACGCCTGTACCCGATGTCAGCTGTGGGCGACCAGGGGTCGTGCGGGTCGAGGCGCAGTTGCAGTTCCGGCTCCGGCAGGTGGGCATCCAGCATCGCGATCCGGAGGAAAGTCTCCGGATAGGAGTCGGCGCCCACCCGCATTTCATCCAGGGCTAGCCGTGCCTTCTCAACACCCTTCATGTTGGGGTGCTGCCTTATGAGCAGGCGCAGTCCCTCCTTGTAGGCATAAGGCGTGGTGCGGCCCTCGAACTCAGGCCTGGGAATCCTGATGAGCTGGTCGCCCATCGCGACGACGTAGCGGAGCGGCAACACGGCTGCCAGGTCCAGCCAGGTCCGGGGCGGCAGCGAGATGGGGATGCCGCCGCATTCCCCGATCTCCCCGGGAATGACACGGACGCGGTGGCCAATGGCTCCGCCGCGGCGGACCCTCGGCAGCTCATGGGGTTTGCTGAGGTGGATGGCGTCCTCATCCATCCACGGCGGGTGGCCCAAATGCGTGAGCTCGGCCGCGGTCTGGTGGGATACCCACGCTCCCGGCGTTGCCGCCGCCATGACCCTGGCACATTCCCGCAGGTCGGGGGCGCGTCCCTGCGGCAGATAGATCAGGCGGCCGCCGTCGGCCAAGTCTTTGGCACGGAGCCGCTTCGCAGGGACGCCCAGCGCCCTCGACGCGTACACCGTAAACGGCGAACAGTGCAGGATATCGGGGAGCGGCGTTGTCCGGGCCATGGAAATATTCTGGCTGCCCGCCGGAGGCCTTACGGAGTTATCCACAGCCCAAAGCCTTAACGGGCAACGCGGGGTCACTTAGCGCCCAATAGACACCCTCTATTGGGCGCTAAGTGACCCCGCGTTGGTTGAGTTGGCTCAGAGGCCCAGCCGGGCGACGGCTTCCTCGCGCATCTCCACCTTGCGGACCTTCCCGGACACCGTCATGGGGAAGCTCTCGCGCACATCGACGTAGCGGGGCACCTTGTAGTGGGCCAGCTTGCCGCGGCAGAACTCCGCCACCGCGGCCGCATCCAGCGGTTCGGCGCCGGGTTTGAGGATGATGCAGGCCATGAGCTCCTCGCCGTACTTGGAGTCGGGCACCCCAATCACCTGCACGTCCTGGATGGACGGATGCGTATAGAGGTACTCCTCGATCTCCCTGGGGTAGATGTTTTCACCGCCGCGGATCACCATGTCCTTCATCCGGCCTTCGATCACCACGTACCCGCCGTCGTCCATGCGGGCCAGGTCGCCGGTGTGCATCCAGCCGTCGGCGTCGATGGCCTCCGCCGTCTTGTCGGGTTGGTTCCAGTACCCCTGCATGACGGCGTAGCCCCGGGTGCACAGTTCACCGATTTCGCCGCGCTCCAGAACCTCCCCAGCCGGGTCAACAATCTTGCTTTCCAGCCGCGGCATGGTGCGCCCTACAGTTTCCGTCCGCTGCTGCAGTGTGTCGCCGTCGCGGGTCATGGTGGACACCGGCGACGTCTCGGTCATGCCGTAGCAGATGGCCACGTCCAACATGTTCATCTCGGAAATCACGCGGTTCATCACCTCGATGGGGCACAGCGAACCGGCCATCACCCCGGTGCGGAGGGTGGAGAGGTCGTACGAGGCGAAGTCGGGCAGCGCGAGTTCGGCGATGAACATGGTGGGAACCCCGTACAAGGAAGTACCGCCGAAATCCTGCACGGCCTCCAGCGCGGCGGCCGGGGTGAACCCGCGTCCCGGGATGATGGTGGCGGCGCCGTGGCTCAGCGCGTTCAGGTTGCCGATCACCATCCCGAAGCAGTGGTAGAACGGCACCGGAATCACCACGCGGTCGTGCTCTGTGTACTTGAGCAGCTCGCCGATGGAATAGCCGTTGTTGAGGATGTTGTGGTGGGTCAGAGTGGCACCCTTCGGGAAGCCCGTGGTTCCGGAGGTGTACTGCAGGTTGATCGGATCGTGCGGGTCCAGGTCCGCCATGCGGGTTCTCAGCTCTGAATGCCCGACGGCGTCCGCCCGCTTGAGCAGCTCGGCGTACGTGAGCTCCTGCTCACCCAGGGGGACGCCGGCGTCGAGCCCTTCCAATTCAAAGTCCGGCAGGAACACGAGCTCTTGGAGGTCCGGGCATCCGGCGAGCGCCTGGCGCGCCATCCCCACGTAGTCGCTGTTCCGGTCCGACGGCGCCGTGACCAGCATCCGCATGCCGTTCTGCTTTACCACGAACTCCAGTTCGTGGCTGCGGTAGGAAGGATTCACGTTGACCAGGACCGCCCCGATCTTCGCGGTCGCGTACTGCAGGATGGTCCATTCCGCGCAGTTCGGGCTCCAGATGCCGATTCGCTCCCCCTTCGCGACGCCAAGGGCGAGGAGCGCGCGGGCCAGCCGGTCGACGTCGTCATTCAGTTTGGTGTAGCTCCAGCGGCGGGCGTCCGCGCCCGGCACTGCGGCAGCCTCGATCAGCGCGTCGCGCAGGGGGAACTGCGCCACCACGCGCTCAAAGTTCTCGCCGATGGTTTCCTCGAGCAGGGGGACGTCCGCGTCCCCGGCGGTGTAAGCGCGCATGATGGCACGCTATCAAGCCGGTATTGTGAAATCCATGAGTGCACCCATCGACCTGCAGGCCACGTTTATCCCCAACGACGGCGAGTTCTTCCGCGTGAAGCTCGCCCTGGAAATCGCCATTGACGAGGTAGTCAACGAACCTGGCTGCATCCGCTACGAGCTCACCGAGGCGACGGAGGAGAAGCTGGTCCTGACCGAGCGGTGGGAATCGGAAGAGGCCCTCGACGCGCACTCCAAGGGCATTGCCCTGCAGGACCTGAACGAATCCCTCAGCGCCCTCCTGGCCGAACCTGCCCAGGTGGAACGACTCTAGTCCTTCTTTAGAACAGCAGCCCTCCGCAACATAGCGACGCGGGGTCACTCTGCGCCCAATGAACCGAGTCTATTGGGCGCAGAGTGACCCCGCGTTGCTGTTGCTTTTTAAGCGAGGGTTTAGAAGTCGGGGATCTGCGAGCCGTCCTGAGGCCCGGCGCTCTTGCCGGCGCTGTTGCCCGCGGCCGCAGCTGCCTCGGCCTGGGAGCGGGCCACATGGGCGTGGACTTCCTCCATGTCGAGCGCCTTGACCGCGTCAATGACCTGCTCGAGCTGCGGGGCACCCAGCGCACCCGGCTGTGAGAAGACCAGCACCTTCTCGCGGAATGCCATCAGCGTGGGGATCGAGGAAATGCCCGCCTCCGCTGCCAGCTGCTGCTCGGCCTCAGTGTCCACTTTCGCGAAAACGACGTCCGGGTGCTTTTCCGAAACCGCGGAGTACGTGGGGGCGAACTGGCGGCACGGGCCACACCATTCAGCCCAGAAGTCCACCAGGACAATGTCGTTGCCCTCGATGGTCGATGCGAACTGTTCACCTGTGATGTCAACGGTAGCCATGGTTCAACCGTACGCGAGCCGTGTCCGTAAGTCCCGCGGCCCGGCAGCTTGTTCGCTCCCCGCGTCACCGGGAATATTCTGCGCCCGCTGTTTGCCGTCCATCCCCCGGGCAGGCGTGGGCGGCCGGGCAGGCGTGGGCGGCCGGGCGCACAGGTAACGGCGGATACTGCGGAAAAACCTGCGGGAAACAAGTGCCCGCTCCCGGAAAAACAGGTATTCCCTACTCGTGCAGTGCCTGTGCGGTGGTTCCATACTCGAATCAGGCTGGGGCCGGCACGTTAGCGAGCAGCGTGCACCACTCATGAATAGCGGTCATGCGCCCCATATGCCGTGCTGCCGCCCCCGTGGGCCCCAGCGCCTCCTGTGTCTGCGCGTCACCGTCCGCCGCGCACCCGGACACCCGCCTGCGCACGAAGCAAAAAGGTCCGCCATGAACCAGCAGGAGACGCCAGATCCGCAGAGCACCCCTGGCCACGAGAACGATCCGCAGCGCCTGGGACCCCCGAGCTTCGTCAGGCCCGCCCCGGGGCGGCATGGACCGCTGGCCGGCAGGCCCGGCGCGCGGGTGCTGCTCATCTCGGCAGCGGTGGCCGCTGCCCTGCTGGCGGCGTCGGCGGGCGTCAACGCGCTGGTGGCGTCCGACGCCGGGAGCCCGGCTGCCGCCGTCGGCCAACCGGCCGCCGTCGAACAGTCGCCCGCTTCCGCTCAGTCGGCAGCAGAAGCCGCGGCACCTGCCGCTAACTCCCCGGCCGCCGCTGCGCCTGCTGTGGCGCCAGCCGTCAAGGCGCCCGCCGTGGCACCGGTTGCCAAGGCACCGGCGAAAGTACCCGTCAAGGCGGCGGTCAAGGCACCAGTGGCGGCCAAGGCGCCGGCACCGAAACCGGCAACGGCACCAAGAACGGCAACGGTCCGCAAGGTCGCGCCGGCCCCTGCGCCCAAGCCCACCACCTACCGGGTGGTTGCCGGTGACACAGTCGGTTCCATCGCGGCACGCTTCAATGTCAGCACCGGGGGTGTGCTGGCAGCCAACGGCCTCGCACCCAGCTCCGTGATTTTTCCTGGCCAGACGCTCAAGCTCACCGGACCCGCGGTGGCCGTACCGGCGCCGGTCCCGGCACCTGCCCCGGCGGCACCTGCGCCCGCACCTGCCCCAGCGCCCGCACCTGCCCCGGCACCGGCTCCGGCGGTGCGGACCATCTATGTGGCTGGGGCCGGCGGCCAGGCGATGGTGGATAGCTGCATCGGTCCCATCCATTTCACGCCCACTGACGGATACTCGCTCTTCATCACCGAGCACGACTTCTGCGGCGGCTGGGCGCGGTTCTCCGGAATCAGCGTCGGTGAACGCGTCGACATCCCGGGCTACGGCTCCTACACGGTCTCGGCCCGGAGCCAGGTACCCAACCCCGGCACCACCAACGACGTCGCTGCGGTGTTCGGCGGGTTCCCACGGGCAGTCCTCCAGACGTGCATTCCGGGCACCACCCAGATGCTCGTCATCGCGCTGAACTGATTGGTGACCGAGACGGGCCCTAGTTATCCGTGGCGCCCAGTACCCGGGCACTCGTCACCCCCGATCCCAGAACCGGAAAAGCAAAAGACCTCCGGAACCAGTAGGTTCCGGAGGTCTTTTCCAAGGTGGCAGATGAGGGATTCGAACCCCCGTAGGCGTTGCCAGCTGATTTACAGTCAGCCCCCTTTGGCCGCTCGGGTAATCTGCCGAACTTCAAAAGAAGATCACCACGGTTTTGTTTCCATCACCGCGGCAAGACAACCTTACAGAACTTCTGCCGAAGAATAAAATCGGGGACCTACAGGCCAAAAAGCCGGAGAAAATCAGGCTTCGCCGAGAATCCGGCCGGCGAGCTTTGCCTCGAACCGCAGCGCCTGCTCCTCGGTGATCTGATTGAGCTGCACCGCCCGCTGAAGATCCGCCTGCACTCCCTCCAGCCGGGTTGAGGCGTCGGCGACGGGGCTGAGGATAATGGATGCGGCCACGGCAGCGGCGGCCACGGACGAGGCCGCGGTGGCGATGGTTCCGGCGGCTGCGGCCGTGGACCGGGTGACGTAGCGGACGGCCTTATGGGACATTGCTTTCCTTCCGAGCGGCTTCCAACTGCTACAACTCTGGGCACCGAAACTTCGTTCCCGCCATGACTTGGCTATGAGTGAACTGTGAATGCCGCCCATCTTCACTTCCCCGCCATCCGTACTACGCTGGAAGCCAGCTATCAGCACCCTGCCCGGAGCCTCACAGCCCGGGCGACGCAGGCACCAGCAAAGGAGAGTCATGGCAGGCGAGTCCACATTCGACGTCGTAAGCAAGGTAGACAAGCAGGAGGTGGCCAACGCGCTGAACCAGGCGCAGAAGGAACTCGCCCAGCGGTACGACTTCAAGGGCGTCGGCGCCGAGGTCGATTTCAGCGGCGAGAAGATCCTGATGAAGGCGAACTCCGAGGAGCGCGTCCTGGCCGTGCTGGACGTGCTGCAGTCCAAGCTCATCCGCCGCGGCATCTCGCTCAAGTCGCTGGACACGGGCGAACCGTACGCGTCCGGCAAGGAATACCGGCTGGAATCCTCCATCAAGGAAGGCATCGCGCAGGACCTCGCCAAGAAGATCAACAAGCTCATCCGCGACGAGGCCCCGAAGTCCGTCAAGTCCCAGATCCAGGGCGACGAGCTCCGCGTCACCTCCAAGTCCCGCGACGACCTCCAGGCCACCATGGCCCTCCTGAAGGACTTCGATGAGGCCGACCTTCAGTTCGTGAACTTCCGCAGCTAGACCCCCAGCGGTTTTACGACACGCAAATGGACTGGCGACACGGGAATGCAGGTGTCGCCAGTCCATTTGCGCATCCCGAGCCGAAAGACAGTAAAGCCGTGAATTACTCCGTGACGCCCGAGCCGTGGGACGCCGAGGACGGGGTCAGGCTCCGCAGCATGCAGCGGGCCGAACTCGATGCCCGCTACGGCAGCGACGACCACGAGCCGGGATCCGCGCCCAGTGCCGAGGACATCACCGTGTTCCTGGTGGCCCGGAACCGCGAAGGAACGGCCGTTGCCTGTGGCGCCCTGCGCCGGCTGGACGCCCGGTCCGCGGAAATCAAGAGGATGTTCGTGCTGCCCGGCCACCGCGGAAGCGGCGCAGCCACGGCGGTCCTGCGAAGCCTGGAGGCCGAGGCCGCCCGCCTGGGCCTCACCGAGCTCAAGCTGGAGACCGGCACAGCCCAGCCCGATGCCATCCGTTTCTATGAGCGTGAGGGCTACCGGCTGATCGACAACTTCGGGCCGTACGCGGGCGAACCGCTGTCCGTCTGCTACGCCCGCCCGCTGGTCTGACGACGTGCACCGCATCGGGCGACGCGCAAATTTCCGCTCGCTACGGGTATTCCCGCCGCGCAAGGCATTGTGCGCGTCGCGGGATGCGGTGTGCGTCGGCAGGTGAGGTGCGCGTCGCGGGATGCGGTGCGGGGCGTACGACGGCGGCGCTCAGCTGAGCGGCTGGCCCGCCATCCGCTCCAGGCGGCTGATGCGGTCCTGCATCGGTGGGTGCGTCGCGAAGAGCTTGCTGAGCCCGCCGCCGCGGAACGGGTTGGCGATCATCAGGTGCGAGGCGTTGACCAGCCTCTGGTCCTGCGGCAGCGGCGCGGCCTGGACGCCGTGGTGGATCTTGCGCAGGGCGGAGGCGAGCGCCAGCGGGTCGCCGGTGAGCTGCGAACCGTCCTCGTCGGCGTCGTACTCCCTGGTCCGGGAGATGGCCACCTGGATCAGGGAGGCTGCCAGCGGTGCCAACAGGGCCATGGCGATGAGGGCCAGCGGGTTCGAATTGCGCCGGTCCCCGCCGCCAAAGAACAGCAGCATCTGCCCCACCGAGGTGATGACGCCGGCCACCGCCGCCGCCACGGACGACGTCAGGATGTCGCGGTTGTAGACGTGCATGAGCTCGTGCCCGAGGACGCCGCGCAGTTCCCGCGGGGTGAGGAGCTGCAGGATCCCCTCCGTGCAGCAGACCGCGGCGTTTTGCGGGTTGCGCCCGGTGGCGAAGGCGTTGGGCGCCATGGTGGGCGAGACGTAAATCCGCGGCATCGGCTGGCTGGCGCGGGCGGAGAGCTCACGGACCATCTGGTACAGCTGCGGCGCCTGGGCTTCGGAGACGGGGTACGCCTGCATGGAGCGGAGCGCGATCTTGTCGCTGTTCCAGTAGCCGTAGGCCGTGGTCCCCAGGCCGATCAGCGCCATGATCAGGATCGGGGCCGAGCTGCGGGTATTGGCGGCAATCAGGGCACCCAAGCCCAGCAGGATCGCCCACAGCACGCCGAACAGCGCCGCCGTTTTCAGTCCGTTGTGGTGATTGTGCACATTTGCCTCCACAGCTCAGAAGTCGAACAGGCACCGCCGCTACGGAACGGGATTCCGCGCGTCGTACTCCAAAAAGCCGGATTGCCACCGCGCCACCATCCAGGCCACCACGATGCACAGGATGCCGCCGAGTAGCAGAACCCAGCCCTCAGTAAGAATTTTAGTGCCGCCGCCTGCCAGCATGTCGCCCAGCCGCGGCCCGCCGGCGACCACCACAATGAAGACCCCCTGCAGCCGGCCGCGCAGGTGGTCCGGGGTGGCAGCCTGCAGGATGGTGGTGCGGAACACGGCGCTCACCGAGTCGGCGATTCCCGCCAGGGCGCAGCAGATCGCCGCCGGAACCAGCCAGAAGGTCACGCCGCCGGAACCGGACCTCCCGGCCAGCACCACCACGAGGCCGAACGCCGCAAACGAGGCGCCCCAGCCCATGACCGACCACACCACAGCACTCCCCTGCCGCCGGACTGCGCCGAGCGGGCCGGAAAAGAGGCCGGCGAGGAAGGCGCCCACCGCCACGGACGCCAGCAGGATGCCTACCGTCGTTTCCCCGCCGCCGATCATGAGCGCACCGATGGCCGGCAGCAGGGCGCGGGGCTGGGCCAGGATCATGGCGATGAGGTCGAGGATGAACGTCATCCGCAGGTTGGGCCGCGTGCCCAGGAACCGGAAGCCCTCCACCACGGACCGCATCCCGGCACGCCCTGCCTCTTTGCCAGGCGGCATGGGCGGAAGTTTCAGCAGGGCCCAGAAGGCGAAGACAAAGCTGACCACGTCCAGCGTGTAGGTCCACCCGAAGCCGACGCTGGCCACCAGGACCCCGGCGAGGAGTGGCCCAGCGGTCATGGACAGTCCGAATGTCACCATGTTCAGCGCGTTGGCTGCCGGCAGGAGGTCTTTCCGCAGCAGTGCGGGAATGATGGCACTGCGGGCAGGCTGGTTGATCGCCTGGGCGCCGCTTTGCACGGCCACGAGGGCGTAGAGGAGCCACACGTTGCCCACCTGCAGCCAGGCCTGGAGGGCGAGTCCGCCGGTGGTTAGCCACAGCACCGCGGACGACAGAAGCGCCACCGTCCGGCGGTCGTGGGAGTCGGCGATGGACCCGCCCAGCAGCCCGCCTACCACCAGCGGCACCAGGGCAAAGATGCTGAGCAGTCCCACATACAGACTGTCCTGGGTCAGCCGGTACACTTCGAGGCCGACCGCCACGAGGGTGAGCTGGCTGCCAACGTTCGATACCGCCGACCCAAGCCAAAGCCGCCGGAAATCGGGGCTCTCGCGCAGCGGCGTGATGTCAGCCAGAAGTTTTCCCACCCGGTAACTCTAGTCCCAGCAGAAACTTAGTCTCGCCTTATTGTGATCTAGTCAAAATAAGTGTTTCAATGGAGTCATGACCGATCACCCGGAAAGCCACGAAGCATGGGCCGCGGCCCTGCGCGCCCACGGCCGCCGGGTGACCAAGCAGCGGCTGGCGGTGCTGGCCGCCGTCGAACATCACCCGCACTCCCCGGCGGAAAATATCTTGGCGGCTGCCCGCGAGGAACTGCCGGAACTGACGGCGCAGTCCGTGTACGTGGTGCTGGGTGACCTGACGGATCTGCACATGCTGCGCCGGTTCGAACCTCCGCATTCCCCGGCGCTGTATGAGACGCGGGTGGGCGACAACCACCACCACGCGATCTGCATCAGCTGCGGCCGGGTGGAGGACGTCGACTGCGCTGTCGGCCATGCCCCGTGCCTGACCCCGCACTGGAACGAGGATTCCCACCCCATGACCATCCAGATTGCGGATGTCATGTACCAGGGGATCTGCGGAGAGTGCCAGCGGGCCCAAAAACTTCCTGCAAACGTAACTGACAAATCCTCGACAGCCGTCGAAAACTGACACTGTCGAAAACCAACTAATAGGAGAAAGATGACCTCGAACATCTCTGCGCCTGCCGTGTCCACCACGCAGTCGGGTGCCCCGGTGACGTCCGATGCACATTCCAAGGCTGTCGGCGCTGACGGCGCGATCATCCTCACGGACCACTACCTGGTGGAAAAGCTCGCCCAGTTTAACCGCGAGCGGGTTCCGGAGCGCGTAGTGCACGCCAAGGGCGGCGGCGCTTTCGGTACCTTCAAGGCCACCGAGGACATCTCCAAGTACACCAAGGCCGCGTTCCTGCAGCCGGGCGTCGAGACCGAGATGCTGATCCGTTTCTCCTCCGTCGCGGGCGAGAACGGCTCCCCCGACACCTGGCGTGACCCCCGCGGTTTCGCGGTGAAGTTCTACACGTCCGAGGGCAACTACGACCTGGTGGGCAACAACACCCCGGTGTTCTTCATCCGCGACGGCATCAAGTTCCCGGACTTCATCCACTCCCAGAAGCGCCTGCCCGGCTCGCACCTGCGCGACGCCGACATGCAGTGGGACTTCTGGACCCTCTCCCCCGAGTCCGCACACCAGGTTACCTGGCTGATGGGTGACCGCGGCCTGCCCGCGTCCTGGCGTGAAATGCAGGGCTACGGCTCGCACACCTACCAGTGGATCAACGCCGAGGGCGAGCGGTTCTGGGTCAAGTACCACTTCCACTCCAACCAGGGCGTGAAGAACATCACGGGCGAAGAAGCCGAGGCCCTCGCCGGCTCCGACGCAGACTTCTACATCCGCGACCTGCACGAGAACATCGAAGCCGGCAACCTCCCCTCCTGGGACCTGCACGTCCAGGTCATGCCGTACGAGGACGCCAAGACCTACCGCTTCAACCCGTTCGACCTGACCAAGGTCTGGCCGCACGCGGACTACCCGCTGATCAAGGTCGGCACCATGGAGCTGAACCGGAACCCGGAGAACTACTTCGCGCAGATCGAGCAGGCCACCTTCGCGCCGTCGAACTTCGTGCCCGGCATCGCCGCGTCCCCGGACAAGATGCTCCAGGCCCGGATCTTCTCCTACGCGGACGCACACCGCTACCGCGTGGGCACCAACCACGCCCAGATCCCGGTGAACCAGCCCAAGAGCCAGGTCAACAACTACAGCCAGGACGGCGCCGGACGCTTCCTGTTCAACGCTCCTTCGGTTCCGGTCTACGCACCGAACACGTTTGGCGGCCCCGCCGCCGTGGAGCCGCAGAGCCCGGCAGGCGGCTGGGAGAACGACGGCGAGCTGACGCACGCTGCGCACTCCCTGCACGCCGAGGACAGCGACTTCGTTCAGGCCGGCGCGCTGTACCGCGAGGTTTACAACGACGCCGAAAAGGCCCGCTTCCTGGACACCATCACCGGTGCCGTGGGCGGCGTGAAGAGCCCCGGTATCAAGGAACGCGCCATCCAGTACTGGACCAACGTTGACGCCGAGCTCGGCGCCAAGCTCCGCGCCAACCTCGGCGCAGCAGCCCTCTCCGATGCCGAAGCCGCCAACAAGATCGGCTAACAGCACCAGATAGCGACCGGAACCCCGCGGCGGCACAGTGACCCGTTCACAGCCGCGGCGGGGTTTCCTGCGTCCGGGGGTTCCCCGGGCAGGCCCTCCGTCACGCCGCGCCGCTGCCGCTGGACAGGTTGGCGAAGTGAGGCAGGTTAAGCCGGTCTCCGTGCATGTTTTCCACATGGGCAAGGTGCCCATAGCCCCGGCGGGTCAGCTTTCCTAGGCTTCATTCATGAGCACATTCGAGGGCATTCCCGCAGCAGCAGCGGAATTTTATGCTGAGCTGGAAGAGAACAACAGCCGGGAGTGGTGGCAGGCCCACTCGGAGGTGTACCGCGAGTCCGTGAAAGAGCCCCTTGCCGCACTGCTGGCCGCGCTCGAGCCCCGCTTCGGACCGTGGAAAATGTTCCGGCCCAACCGGGACGTCCGCTTCTCGCAGGATAAATCTCCGTACAAGACGGCCCAGGGCGCTTTCGCGTCGTACCAGGAAGGCGTGGGTTTCTACCTTCAGATCAGCGCGGACGGCCTGCTGCTCGGCGGCGGCTACCACTCACATTCTCCCGCGCAGCTGGTCCGATACCGGAACTCGGTGGACGCAGCAGGCAGCGGCGGCCAGCTGCAGCACATCGTGGACGCCGTCGCAGCAGCCGGCTTCGCAATTGAAGGCGAAAAGCTAAAGACGGTGCCACGGGGCTTCCCGAAAGACCACCCGCGCGCCGAGTTGCTCAAGCACAAGTCGCTGTCCGCGGGTGTTGCGCTGGGCGAGCCGAACTGGCTCAGGTCATCGGAAGCGGAACGGGAGATCGCCGCCCGGTGGGAACAGCTCCGTCCGCTGGTGGACTGGGTGGGACGGCACGCCGCCCCCTGACGGAATCAGGGGGCGGCGGACCCGAGGAACAGGGACGGCTCGGGCCGTGGTTGCGCTAAACCTTGCTCAGCTCGTCGTCATCCCGGTCGCCGAGGTCGCTTGTAGGGCCGTCCACAGCTGCCTTGGCGCCGGCGAACTTCTCGTTGAGGCGGGAGTGGCGCTGCCCGTACGCGAAGTAGATGGCAATGCCCAGCAGCAGCCAGATGCCGAAGAAGATCCAGGTTTCCACTGCGAGGTTGGTCATCAGGTACAGGCACAGCACCGCGGATACGACGGGAAGCACCTTGCCGAACGGGACCCGGAAGGCCGGCTTCAGGTCGGGGCGCTTCTTGCGCAGCACAAGGATGCCCAGGCTGACCATCACGAACGCGGACAGGGTGCCAATGTTGATCATTTCCTCGAGCAGGTCCACGTTGGTGAGTCCGGCAACCAGTGCAACGGCGGCGCCGCAGATGATCTGCAGGCGGACCGGCGTCGAGCGCTTTTCGCTGGTCTTGGATAGGGAGCGCGGCAGCAGGCCGTCGCGGCTCATGGCCAGCACCACGCGGGACAGGCCCATGAGCAGCACCATGATCACAGTGGTCAGGCCCACGAGCGAGCCGAAGGCGATCACCTTCGCGGCGTCGGTGTTGCCAACGGCCTCGAAGGCCGTGGTGAGTGTGGGGCTTTCCGCCTCGGCAAGCTGCGTGTAGGAGACCATGCCGGTCAGGGCGAGGGACACGAGGATGTACAGCAGCGTCACCAGGGCCAGCCCGCCGAAGATGCCGCGGGGCAGCGTCTTCTGAGGGTTCTTGACCTCTTCTGCGGAGGTGGCCACCACGTCGAAGCCAATGAAGGCGAAGAACACCAGCGCGGCGCCGGCGAAGATGCCCATGGTGCCGTACTGCGCGGGGGCAGCACCCGTGAGGAAGCCGAAGAACGACTGCTTCAGAACGTCGGCCGCACCAGCGTTGGCCGTAGGCTCAGAGGCCGGGACAAAGGGGGTGTAGTTGGAGAACTTCACGTAGCTGAACCCCACGATGATCACGAACACCACCACGGCGATCTTGATCAGCGTGAAGATGTTGCCCACGCGGGCGGACAGCTTGGTTCCGAGCACCAGCAGCACGGTGAAAACGGCAACGATGAGGAAGGCGCCCCAGTACAGGTCAACGCCGCCGATCGAGATGGCAGGCGGCATTTCGACTCCCATGAGGGCGAAAACCTTGCTGAGGTAGATGCCCCAGTACTTGGCGATCACCGCAGCCGCCGTAAAGAGCTCGAGGATCAGGTTCCAGCCGATGATCCAGGCCAAAATCTCGCCCATGGTGGCGTAGGTGAAAACGTAGGCCGAGCCGGCCACCGGGATGGCGGTGGCAAATTCGGCGTAGCACATGATGGCCAGGGCACACGTGACGGCGGCGACCAGGAAGGAGATGGTGACGGCGGGGCCTGCGAAGTTCGCGGCGGCCTTGGCGCCCACGGAGAAGATGCCGGCGCCCACAGCAACAGCGACGCCCATGATCATGAGGTCCCACGTGCTCAGGGAGCGCTTCAGCTTGCGTCCGGGCTCATCGGCGTCGGCAATTGACTGCTCGATGGATTTGGTCCGGAAAAGGTTCATTGGAAGTCCACAGTCCTGATAGGGGATGGAAACAGACCTATCAAGGATAGTGTCCATCCAGTGGACGGCCACATTTGTCCCGAATACTGAGACGATCGGCACGCAAAACCACGCCCGACCTTCCTCCGCGCTGCGGCTGCGCGGTGTGGTGGAGGGCCGGGCGTGGGTCCTTGGAGCGCAACAGCCAAGTGGCTGCTGCTGTCGCAACCGCCGCCCGGTCCGGGGGACACGGGCGGCGGTTGACCGTTCTAGCTGATGCGGCTCATGAGGTTCCAGCCGCCGCCGGCCGAGACCCGCGTCGGGAAGACGCCGCTGCCGTTGCCGAAGTAGGACCAAAGCGTCCCGTTCGACTGTCGGGCCACCAGGTCGGACCTGCCGTCACCGTTGACATCGCCGGCGCCGGTGATGACGTTCATGCCGTTCCAGCCGGTGCCGACCCGAATGCGGTTCGGGAATGTTCCGGAGCCGTTGCCCAGGTAGGACCACAAGACACCGTTCGATTCCCTGGCCAGCAGGTCAGCCCTGCCGTCACCGTTCACGTCGCTGGTGGAGGTGATGGCGTTCATGATGTTCCAGCCGCCGCCGACCCGGATGCGGGTCGGGAAGGTCCCGGCGCCGCTGCCCCGGTAGGACCACAGCACGCCCGCGTTGTCACGGGCAACGAGGTCAGCACGGCCATCCCCGTTCAAGTCAGCGGAGGCGCTGATGGTGTTCATGCCGTTCCAGCCGCTGCCGACCCGAATGCGGGTTGGGAACGTTCCGGAGCCGTTGCCCAGGTAGGACCACAGCACGCCGTTCGACTCCCGCGCCAGCAGGTCGGACCTGCCGTCACCGTTCACGTCGCCGGAGGCGCTGATGATGTTCATGCCGTTCCAGCCGCCGCCGGCCCGGACGCGGGTCGGGAAGGTCCCGGACCCGTTGCCCAGGTAGGTCCACAGCACACCCGCGTTGTCCCGGGCGACGATGTCGGCGTTACCGTCACCGTTGAAGTCCCGGAGAGCGCTGGGGGAAGTGACCGGAAGAGCCGCTACCTGTACGGCCGCCGAGGTGGTCGATACCGACTCGTACCCGTCCTTGGCTCCGGTAACCGTGACGGTTACCGGCTGACCGGCATCTGCAGGCCTGACAGTGTAGGTGGACAGGGTAGCGCCGACTACGGCAACGCCGTTGCTGAACCACTGGAAGGACATTGTCACCGGCGCCGGCCCCCAGACTCCTGTAGCTGCCGTCAGGGTGCTGCCGGCTGCCGCGGTTCCCGTGATGGACGGAACAGCGGTGACGAGCACGGGGACTGCCGGGGTCACCATGTTGGACATTGCGGAGAAGGCGCTGGTGCCGATGGCGTTCTCCGCCTGCACCTGGAACCGGAACGCCTGACCATTGGCCAGACCTGTCACCACCAGGCTGGTGGCGTCGGCGTCGGCGGTGCGGAGTGCACCCACCTGCGCTCCTGCGGCATCGACGACCCGGACGTTGAAGCCCGTGACCGCCCCTGCCGCCGGGGTGAAGTTCACCGTTGCCTGGGTGTTGCCGGCGGTTGCCGCGCCAATGACGGGCGCTGCCGGAGCAACACTGTCGGAGAAGAGGAGGCGTTCGACGTTCCGCAGGGTGTCGGTGCCGTCGGTGCCGCCGTTGTGGACCACGGTGGTGACCGAGCCCGGCGAGCCGAGCTGGCCGTTGCCGCCGGTGGTGGTCACGGTGTAGTTGGCTTCGACGTCAGAGAACACCGCCGAGTCCGTTCCGCCAGTGCCCGTGAGGATCTCGCGGACCGCCACGATGTTGCCCGGGTTCACGGTTCCTGCGAAGACAGCCTCCTGGAGCGTCGGTCCCGTGAGGTTGCCGTTGGCGTCCTTCTGGTACCGGCTGGTCATCGCGCTCTGGCCCGGTGCGTCGGCAGCAGCGCTGCCGATCTCGGTGGCCGGATCATTGGGGTTGGTGCGGACACTGAGCCGGACCGAGAGGTACCGGTCACCGTCAATGATGTCGTCAGCCCCGCGTCCCTCCAGGACGTCAGAGCCACCGCCGCCGAGGAGGATGTTGCCACCGCCCCAGACGTTCGAACCGGGAGTCAGGAGCGGGCAGTCCTTCGACGCCGATGCTCCAATGACCGTGTCCGCCGGGGTGCTGAGCGTCGGCACCAGATCGTCCAAGCCAGCAATGCGGTCAAGGCCCTCCTGGTTCAGCACGTTGCAGCCGATGAAGCCGCCACCGCCAACGCCACTGGGAACTACGTCGTCTCCGCGGATCTTGTCATCGAATTTCCAGCCTGAGGCCGCCTCAACTTCGTTGAACTTGTCACGGACATCAGCAGTAAGGATGTCAAGCGGAACAAGCGGCAGGTCAAGATCCAGGTTCTGCGGCTGGGGGTCCCCAAGGCCGATCTCCCAGTCGTAGCCGGACGCTCCAGCAACCTTTTCGATGCCGGGGCCGCCGAGGCCGATGTCGTCGCCGCCCTCCATGTCGTAATCGTCGTCACCGCCCTGGCCGATCAGGATGTCGTGTCCGGGCTTCTGAGAGTCGTCCAGGAAGAACAGGTTGCCGCTGTCCCCCTGCATGAGGTCCGGCTGGTCGCCGCCTTCTTCCCAGTCATCGCCACTGTCGCCGAATGCGGCGTCAAGGCTTTGACCAAGCATGACGAAGTCGTCACCGGCTCCGGCGAAGGTCTCGTTGGCGTTGGCTCCGCCGTTAGTGAAGTCCTTGCCATCGCCGCCCATGACGATGTCCAGGCCGGGGCCGGCGTCGATCGCGTCATTGCCCGGGCCGCCCTTCGGGACGTCGTCACCGGCGAGGTCAGTGATGATGTCGTCACCGTCACCGCCGAGTGCGACGTCGGCGCCGTCACCACCTTCGATGATGTCATTGCCTTCGCCACCCCAGAAGGTGTCGCTGTCGTTGCCGCCGAAGATACGGTCCACGCCGGCGGTGCCGGTGTAGACGCTTTGTCCGTTGATGCCGGAGGGATCGACTGTGTTTCTTGCACGGTACTTGATCGTGCCGTCGGGCATACGGATCAGCAGGTCTGGCTCACTGCATTCTGAATCCGGGTCATTCGCCACTGTGTTGCCGTCGGCAGCAAAGCCAGCAGGGGTGCCTGCCAGTTTCTTGAGGTCAAACTTGCAGTCCGAGGTGGCGAACACGTCGGCCTTCAGGCTGTGAACGTTGGTGTTGCGCATCATCATTTCGGCGAAGGAGTTGCCTTCCAGCTGCGCCCTCAGGTTCATGCCCGGGGTGCGCGCCAGGTAGTACAGGCGGTCGCCGTTCTGCAGGTCCGTCAACTGGTTCTCAAACACGTAGTTGAACGTGCTGCCCAGCAGGCCACCAAATACCACCGTCTGCTCCGCGAGGCCGCCCACCCAGAGGTCGACGTTGTCGAGGCCGGTCTTCGAGTTGACGCCGTCGTTGCTCCAGTTAAGACCCGTGCTGTTCATGAATTCCGCTGCATCAGCCGGAGCGACTTCCCCGGCGGCGGGGCTGACGATGAGCCGTGCGGCCTCCCGCTTGGCTGCCAGCGTCGTGGCGCCCGTGATGGACGGGTGCTGGCCGTACGCTGCGACGAAGTTCACCAGGGACTCCGGGTGCTTCAGGTTCTCTCCGAAGTCGACCCAGCTGATGTAGGGCTTGAGCTGGCTGTCATTCGTGGAGTTGAACAGCTCCCGCCGAAGGACGTTCAACCGCGGAATGCCTTCAGAACGTGCACGCGTCATGTTGATCGCGGCAAGGTCCAGGGGCAGGCCCAGCAGGTTGCTGCGGAGCGTGTCCGTCACGAACTCGTCCAGCTCGTTGCCTGCCTGGTCCGACATTCCCATGATGATGCTACCGGCAGCCTCTTCCGAGGTCAGCGGACCGGCAGTGCCGCCATTGGTGTACTCCGGCGGGTTAAGGAAGCCCTCGAGCAGCGAGATGTCGTTCTGGCTGCCTTTGGTGTCGTCGGACGTGCCGTATGCGGCGTCTGCGCCGGGCCCGTCCTCATTCCTGCGCGAGATTGTTTCCGTCAGCATGGAGTGGCCGAAGCGGTACACGGCGTGCGCGAACTCCGCCTTGACGGCGGGGTTGAGCTCGGTCTGCGTGAACGCAAACGGTTCAAAGGGGTTGATGGCAGGCTGGACCTTCCGGGCAAATTCCTCGAAGACCAGGTGCTGGTATTCCATCTCGGTGATGAACCGTGCCGCCTGGAAAAGCCGCTCACCGTTCCAGCCGTCGGCGCCGGCGGCCAGCTTCCACTCGGCCAGGGCCTTGACGCCGCTGGCAGATGTGTCGGTTGTCAGGACGTTTTCAATGTCGTCGACGAGCCTGTCGTGCTCTGAGTGGAAGATCTGATGGATCGCGGTCAGGCCGATGTTCTCATTGACACGGCCATCACCGGCGATGAAGTGTGCATTCAGCATCTCGTCGTCGTAGGTGCCGGGTGCCTGGCTGGCGAAGTCGGCCGAGGCCGTGGTGTCCGCATCCGGAGTTGGAGAAACCGGCGGGGTTACGGGGTTGTGATCGGCGTCCTGCGGGGACGGATCCGCGTTGTGCGCGATGTCCGTCAGGAACGGGGTGTCAAAGTACTTGACGTTCGCTGGCACCAGGGTGCCGGCGCCGCCGTTGTCGGCGCGGTTGGCTTCAACAAGTCCGGTTGCCGTCACGAACTGCGGCAGCCCGCGTGCCGGACCGGGAATGAATTTGCCGTAAGCGTCTGCGGCGATCATTGGAACGTTCAGGACGTCCTTGTCCCTCAACTGGATACCGAGAAGCGCCGCAGCCTGTGCCTTGGTGGTGGTCCAGGTTGCCATGCCGCCGGCGGTGGGGCCGTCAGGTCCGCCGAGCAGCTTGCCAGTCGCAACCGGCCTGCCGTCGGCGTTGTTGACGTATTCCCGCAGGAAAACCTGGTGTGACGAGTGCGAGGTGTAGGTCTGGCTCTGGTCGACCCAGGGCGAGTCCGTGTTGTTCGCGTCCTGGACATCATCCGCGGTGCCCATGATTCCGTCCGTACCGGGCTGGTTCTGGCCGCGGGTCAGGACCATGAAGGCCTGGCTCGCCGGAACTTCGTCGCCCGTGTTTGCTTTGCGGTCGGGGCCAACGGTGCGCAGCGGGTCGTCGGCCTTCAGAGGCACGAAGACGGTGCCGCCGCCCTTGACCGTCTGGTCAACGCCGTGGTCGAAGAACTGGCCAAAGAGGGTGAACATCGAGTTGTAGGGCGGGGAGAGACCGACGTCAGTGGTCACGTTCTCGATGAACAGCGTGCTGTGGGACGGCACGCAGTCTGCGGGAACGCCGGCGACAGGCGGCGTGGCCAGGGGATCCGGGTCGCTGGTGCAGGGAACAAGGCCTTCGTTGCCCTGCGTCCTGACCGGGTTGCCGGCCGCGGCCACCGCGGCCGGGTTGGTGGAGGTCTGGTCCACGATGAGGTTGCTGATCACCCGCGGCTCAGAGTCCACGACAGTCCCGGACTTCTGGCTGTACGACGAGGCGGCCGGGCCGCCGAAGGTCGTTGCGTTCTCTGCACCCTTAAACACCGGAGTGGTCAGGCGCGGGAACTTCTGATCAGCTGCTCCGAAGGTCTCCTGGCCGGGCTGCAGGTTGTTGCAGGACCCGTCGACCGTCCGCAGCCCGGCTGACACCAGGGGGCTCGGGATCTGGTTGGGGCCCGTGCCGACCAGCGCGCCACAGGGGCCGGTAGCCGAGGTCGTGTTGGCCACGTGGGCTTCGGCGATCTTGATCTGCTTCAGGATGTAGGAGAGGTCGGAAGCGGTGATGGTAAAGCCTTCCCCCACCGGCGCCTGAACGGCGTTTGCCGCGACCACGGGCAGCCCCATCGCTGCCGGCATGGCCAAGGTGGTGGCTGCCGCAATCAGGCGGAATGACATTGATTGCTTGCGTTTTTTGCTGCGTCGTTGACGCCGGTTTGTTGGTGGATCCACGGGGGCCCCGGATCGACTCTGATCCGGGTCCCCCTCTGACTTCAAGGCTGAGTTGTTCATGGCACACCTGCCGCTAGGAGGAATGTAACGGTGCCATCGTCCGGTGGAGTGCCCGTGAAAACCTTGGGGGTGTGGCTGGTCGGCCCGCTGAGCCACCCAAATTGGGGGTTCCCAATCGCGGTTTGAATATGCAAAGCCCGGACGAAGCCCCTTAGTTGGGGCCCCCGTCCGGGCGTAACAATTTGGAGTTTTGCTGGGCAAAGCTTGTCTACACGGGCCAGTCCATGAGCGTGGAGCGGATCAAGAAGCGTTTGCCTTCCGGCGCCTCGACGGAAAACCCGCTCCCCCGGCCCTCCACCACATCCACCGTCAGGTGGGTGTGGCTCCAGTAGCCGAACTGTTCCCGGGACATCCAGAACTCCAGCGGCTGCGCGCCGTCGTCCGCGGAGAGATCAAACCGCCCCAGCAGCACGTCGGAATCCCCCGTGAGGAACTCGCCCGCCGGGTAGCACATGGGCGCCGAGCCGTCGCAGCAGCCGCCGGACTGGTGGAACATGAGCGGTCCGTGCTGCGCCCAGAGCTTCCGCAGCAGCCCCACCGCCTCGGCGGTGAGCGCCACCCGGGAGAAGTCCTCCCCGGGCAGCGTCACCGCGGCGTCCAGCCTCGTCGTCATCAGTTCGCCCGGTCTAGAAGAAGCCGAGCTTGTTTTCGCTGTAGCTGACCAGCAGGTTTTTGGTCTGCTGGTAGTGGTCCAACATCATGGCGTGGTTCTCGCGTCCGATGCCGGAGGACTTGTAGCCGCCGAACGCGGCACCGGCAGGGTAGGCGTGGTAGTTGTTGACCCAGACACGGCCGGCCTGGATTTCGCGGCCCGCCCGGTATGCGACGTTGCCGTTGCGGGACCAGACGCCGGCGCCGAGTCCGTAAAGGGTGTCGTTGGCGATGCCCATGGCGTCGTTGTAGTCGCTGAAACGGGTCACGGACACCACAGGGCCGAAGATTTCCTCCTGGAAGATGCGCATCCGGTTATGGCCCTCAAAGATCGTCGGCTGGACGTAGTAGCCGCCGGCCAGGTCCCCTTCGAGCTGGGCGCGGGCTCCACCGGTGAGTACCTTGGCACCCTCCTGCTTTCCGATGTCGATGTAGGAAAGAATCTTCTCCAGCTGGTCGTTCGAGGCCTGCGCTCCGATCTGGGTTTCGGTGTCCAGCGGGTTGCCCTGGATGATCTTCTCGGTCCGGGCCAGGGCGTCGGCCATGAAGGAGTCATAGATGTCTTCCTGGACCAGGGCGCGGGACGGGCAGGTGCAGACTTCGCCCTGGTTGAAGGCGAACAATGCGAAGCCTTCCAGTGCCTTGTCGTAGAACGCATCGTTGGACTGGGCGACGTCGTTGAAGAAGATGTTCGGGCTCTTGCCGCCGAGTTCCAGCGTCACGGGGATCAGGTTGTTGGAGGCGTACTGGCTGATCAGGCGGCCGGTGGTTGTCTCGCCGGTAAAGGCGATCTTGCGGATCCGCGGGCTGGAGGCCAGCGGCTTCCCCGCCTCGACGCCGAAGCCGTTGACCACGTTGACCACGCCGGCCGGCAGCAGGTCGCTGATCAGTTCCATCAGCACCAGAATGGACGTCGGCGTCTGTTCCGCGGGCTTGAGGACGACGGCGTTGCCTGCCGCGAGCGCCGGGGCCAGCTTCCAGACGGCCATCAGGATGGGGAAGTTCCACGGGATGATCTGGCCGACGACGCCCAGCGGCTCGTGGAAGTGGTACGCGGTGGTGTCGTCGTCGAGCTGCGACAGCCGGCCCTCCTGGGCGCGCACGGCGGAGGCGAAGTAGCGGAAGTGGTCGGCGGCCAACGGGATGTCCGCGTTGAGGGTCTCGCGGACCGGCTTGCCGTTGTCCCAGGTTTCAGCGACGGCGAGCAGTTCGACGTTCTCGTCGATGCGGTCGGCGATCTTGTTCAGGATCGCCGCGCGCTCTGCAACGGAGGTCTTGCCCCAGGAAGGGGCCACCTTATGCGCGGCGTCGAGGGCGAGTTCGATGTCCTCGGCGGTTCCGCGGGCCACCTCGCAGAAGGGTTTGCCGGTCACCGGCGTGATGTTCTCGAAGTACTGGCCCTTCACGGGTGCAACCCACTCGCCACCGATCCAGTTCTCGTAGCGGTCCTGGAACGTGACCTTCGAACCTTCGGTGCCGGGCTGTGCGTAAACGGTCATTGCTAGCTCCTTTGCTGTGCAACACGGTGGCGATATGTCATGGGGATCGCCGATGCATCGAGCCTAGGAGCGGGCAGGTTGCAGCGAGGTTGCAACCCTGTCCTCACCTGCCCCCTAACCTCCCCACCCGCCCCCTAACCTCGCAAGCTCGGCCAGGAAACCCGGCAGTCGTGGGCCCAGCTCGGTCAGGGAACCCGGCAGGCGTGGGCCCAAAGTCGGACGTTAGCCGAGTTCGGCTTCCAGCCGCTCCAGATCGGCGACGACGGCGGCCCGCTTGGGTGAGCGCGGCGGCAGGAGCTTCAGGGCGGCGCGGCGGACGTCGACGTCGTCCGCCGCCTCCGGCAGTTCCGCATAGGTGAGCAGCGACTCCGCGCTGCCGTCCGTCAGGACGGCCTCCCGCAGCAGCGCTGACACGCGGTTCCGGAGCTCGACGACGCCGGGCGCCTCCGACCGGGGCAGGACAGCACCGCGGTAGATGTCGAGGGCGATCCGGTGGGCGCCGCGCTGCAGGCAGGTGAGAACCTGGCTGCTGTCCGGCAGGAGATCCAGCGCCAGCCTGTACGGCCGCGATTCCGGCACTGCGGCGGGGTTTAGCTGCTGCAGGACCTTCCGGAGGCGCACCATCTCGGCCCGCAAGGTGATCGTGGACCCGTCCCCCGGATACAAAAGGACGCTCAGTTCCTCGGCACTGAGCCCGTCCGGACGGGCGCTGAGCAGGGCCAGGATCTCGCTGTGCCGGGCGGACAGCACCACGCTGCGGCCCTCGACGCTGAGCAGTGCCTGGTCTCGGCCCAGCAGCTGCAGGCTGTTGCGGTACAGGCTGCCTTCGCGCGCAGGACCGCCGCCTGCCCCGGCACCCGCGTGCCGCCGTCGTGCCTTAACGCGTTCCTGGGCGGCCGCGAGCTGCAGGCGTTCCACGCGCAACTGGGCCTGGGCGGCCGCCACGGTGGCCTCCACGAGGGAGAGCGTGTGCGGCGCGACGGCCGCCTCGGTGCCCGTGATGTCCACGACCCCCAGCAGCGCGCCGGAATCGGGGTCCTGGAACGGCACCGCTGTGCAGCTCCAGGGGTGGACTGATCGTTTGTAGTGCTCGGCGCCGGAAATTTGGATGCCGCGGCCTAGGGCGAGCGCCGTTCCGGGGGCGCTGGTCCCCACTGTCGCCTCCGACCAGTCGGCGCCGGGAACGAACATCATGCCCTCGGCCCGGCTGCGCGCGCCGGCATCGCCCTCCACCCAGAGAAGGCGACCCACTTCGTCGCCGACGGCAACCAGCAGGCCGCTGTCATGGCTGGGCCGGATGAGGAGCTTCTGGATGACGGGCATGATGGCGGCCAGGGGGTGTTGGCGGCGGTACTCGTCAAGCTCGTCCGCAGCAATGGCCAGCGGGGCTTCGGGGTGATCTGGGTTGGCCCGCAGCTTGGCCGACCGCTGCCAGGATTCACGGATGAGGCGGCGCAGCCCTGGGATTTCTTCGGCATCGGGGAACGCGTCGCTCTGCGCGTGGCTGTCCAGGAGTTCATGGCCGGCCAGGGCGCGGCGCTGCAGCAGCACCGGATCCTCCGTTCCGGGTGCCGCCAGTTGGATCAGGTTCTTCATCGAACTCCCACTCGCCCAAACGCTTGCCCGCGACAGTCTAGTTCAACCGCGCGACGCTCGGCTCAGGCGCGGGAGATCTGGATCATCTCCTCGCGCGGCACCACCTTGATGCGTTCTCGCACGACGCCGTCGGACGCGACGGATTCCGTCCAGGATGCGCCGAGGGCAGCCTCGTGGGCGTTCAGCTTGTTCCAGCCCTCCCACGTGGTGTACTCGATGCCGCGCTCCTCGAGCAGGTCGATGATCGCCTGCGGGTCCGGGTTCTGCGCCGGCGGAAGGGTGAGCCGGTCCTCGAGGAGGAAGCCAATGGTCTCCAGGGCGTCGCCCTTGGTGTGCCCGATCAGGCCGACCGGGCCCCGCTTGATCCAGCCGGTGGTGTAGATGCCGGGGACGGGGTTCCCATCGGCGTCGAGGACTCGCCCGCCCTCATTGGGGATGACCCCGCGCTTGGCGTCGTATTCCAGTTCGTCCAGCGCGGAGCCGTGGTACCCGATGGCGCGGTAGACGGCCTGCACCGGGTAGTCGATGAACTCCCCCGTGCCCTTGACGTTGCCGGTGCCGTCCAGCTGCATTCGCTCGAACTTGATGCCGGCAACCTTGCCCTGCCCGCCGTCGTCGCTATCGCTCCCATAGATCTCGACCGGGCTGTGCAGGAAGTGCAGGTGCAGACGGCGCGAAGACGGCTGCTCGGCCTCTGCGTGCTCCTCGACGAGCCAGTTGGTCATGGTGTTGACCATGGTCTTGGTCTGGTTGTTGCTCCGGATCGCGTCGTCGGAGGCCTCGTCGAATTCGAAGTCCTCCGGGTACAGCACAATGTCGACGTCGCGGGCGTGGCTGAGTTCGCGCAGCTCCAGCGGGGTGAACTTCACCTGGGCGGGGCCACGGCGGCCGAAGACGTGGACGTCTGTCACCGGCGAATTCTTCAGGCCCTGGTAGACGTTGTCCGGGATCTCGGTGACCAGCAGTTCGTCGGCATGCTTCACCAGCATTCGGGCTACGTCCAGAGCCACGTTGCCGTTGCCGATCACGGCGATTTCCTTGGCATCCAGCGGCCAGTCCCGCGGAACGTCGGGGTGGCCGTCGTACCAGGACACGAAATCGGCGGCACCGAAGGAGCCCTCGAGATCAATGCCGGGGATGTCCATATCGGCGTCCTTGATGGCGCCGGTGGAGAAGATGACGGCGTCGTAGAAGGCGCGGAAGTCGTGCAGGGTCAGGTCCCGGCCGTAGGTGACGTTGCCCAGGAACCGGATGTCTCCGCGGTCCAGGACTTTGTGCAGGGCGTTGACGATGCCCTTGATGCGCGGGTGGTCCGGGGCCACGCCGTAGCGGATCAGGCCGTATGGTGCCGGGTAGGCCTCGAAGAGGTCGATGCTCACCTCAAAGTCGCCGTCCTTGACCTCGTTGGACTTGGTCAGGATGTCCGCGGCATAGACGCCTGCGGGCCCTGCGCCGACGATCGCGACGCGGAGCGGGCGCTTGGCCGTGGATTCAGCTGTGTTGGACACCGTAAGCCCTTCCGGAACGGGAGACCGCGCCCCATCGGCGCGCAGTTTTCAATTCTAATTGTCCGCCCGGCCCCCGCCCGCATCAGCCGCTCTTGCGCAGGTCCACCACGTCGCCCTCGCGGTACAGCAATGCCCGCAGCTCCGACTCCGCCGAGGCCAGGCGCTTGGGGTCTATGGTCTCCCCGGCTGCGAAGTGGTCCAGCAGGCGGGGGTCCACGTAGCTCTTGCGGGCGATCGACGGCGTGTTGCCCAGCACCGCTGCCGCCTCCATCATGGCGACGCTGATGGCACGCTTCCGCTTCCCCTCCGTTTTCTGCGGGCCGCTCTGGGCCAGGCTGACGGCGGCCGCGACGGTGCCGCGCAGGGTGCGGAAGTCCTTTGCGGTGAAGTCGTCGCCAGTGCGTTCCTTGACGTAGCCGTTGATGTCGGCGCTGGTCACGGGGTGCCACGTCCTGCCGTTCTTGTAGGCCAGCAGCCGCGCGTTGCCGCCACGCCGTTTGAGCGCCTGGGCGAGAGGCGCCAGGTCCGGGTCATCGATGCGGGACTCCCAGGTTTTGCCGCTCTTGGCCGGGAAACTGAGGTGCAGGCATTCCTTGCGGACACGGACGTGGGCGCAGAGCAGCGTGGCGAGCCCGTGGCTGCCGTTTTCGTTCGTGTACCGCTCTGACCCCACCCGCAGGGAGCCGCTGTCCAGCAGCCTGAAGGCGGCGGCCAAAACCCGCTCGCGGGTGAAGCCGTCGGACCTCAGATCCAGGGTGACCAGCCGGCGGGCGGTGGGCAACGACTCGGCGAGCTGGAGCGCGCGGTCGAATTTCAAGCGGTCCTTCCGCTCGCGCCACTCCGGATGGTAGATGTACTGCCGGCGGCCCACGGCATCCAGCCCCGTGGCCTGGATATGCCCGTTCTCGAAGGGCGCTATCCACACGTCCGTCCAGGCGGGCGGAATGCCGATGCTTTCCAGCCGGTCCCGGACCGGACCGGGCGGCAGCGTGGAGCCGTCCAGGTCCCTGTAACTGAACCCGGCGCCGGCCCGCACCCTCCGGTAACCGTGGCCGGAGGCGTTGCTGTGGCGGAGCCTCATCGGACCGGTGCCCTGCGGTGAGTCGTACTCATAATGGCAAGCCTACTGACTAATTCGTTTCCGTAGGCAGCTTTTGGCTCGGCTCAGGCGGAATACCGCTCCTTAGGATGGTGTTATGGGACTTGTGCCTAACCCCGACGGATCCGTCTCCTCCGCTGTTCCGACTGCCCCAACACCCGGCGCCGCGCCCCCGGGCGCGAGCGGCTCCGGCATGACCGGCTCCGGTAAGGCCGGGTCAGCCGGTTTGCCCGGCGCACCGAAGCTGCCCGGCGCACCCAAGTTGCCCGGCGCACCCAAGGCGGTGGACAAGGAGACGACGGCGGGAATCCTGTTCGGCATCGGCGCCTACGGCCTGTGGGGGCTGCTTCCGCTGTATTTCTACGTTCTGCAGCCCGCCGGTGCGGTGGAAATCGTGGCCAACCGGGTGGTTTGGTCCCTGATTTTCTGCGCCCTCCTGATCACGGTGACAAGGGCGTGGCGCGTCCTGGGGGCTGCCCTGCGGAACCGCGCCATCCTCGGAACCTTGGCGCTTGCCGCCGGCCTCATCGCGGTGAACTGGCTGACGTACACCTACGGAGTCACCACCGGGCAGGCGGTTGAGGCCTCACTTGGCTACTTCATCAACCCGCTCGTTTCCGTCCTCCTCGGCGTCTTCGTCCTTAAGGAAACGCTCCGGCCCCTGCAGTGGGCCGCCGTCGGAATCGGTTTCATCGCCGTCGGGGTGCTGACCGTGTCCTACGGAAAACTGCCGTGGATCGCCCTGACCCTGGCCGTCAGCTTCGGCCTGTACGGCTTCGTGAAGAAGCGGGTGGGTCCGCGTGCCGACGCCGTCACCAGCCTCACGGTGGAGACCATCGTCCTCACTCCCCTGGCCGCGGCCACCATGATTTTCCTCGCGGCGAGCGGCAGTGCCTCGCTGACCACCCACGGACCGGGGCACTTCTGGCTGCTCCTGGCGTCCGGCGTCATCACGGCCGTGCCGCTGGTGTTCTTCGGCGCCTCCGCCCGCCGGCTGCCCATGACCACCATCGGGCTGCTGCAGTACTTCGCGCCGGTGCTGCAGTTCATCGTTGCCCTGGTGGTGTTCCGGGAGGCCATGACGCTGGACCGCTGGATCGGCTTCGGCGTCGTGTGGCTCGCCCTGCTGGTGCTCACGGCGGACATGCTGGCCGCCACGCGGAAGAGCTCAGCGGCCAAGCGCCTCGCCCGCAGGGAAGCGCGAACGGACAGTTAAGGCCCCGGGCAAGGGGCCACAACTGTCCGTTCGCGCTCGGAAGGGCTGCACCGGTCAGGGGGCCGAGTCCTCCCGGTCGTAGTCGCGCGGAACAACCACCATGGGAACCGGCAGGGCCCGCAGCACCTTGTTGGCCGTGCTGCCCAGGAACATGCGGTTCTTCCCGGCCAGGCGTGAGGAGCCCACGATGAGGATCTCGCCGTCGTCCCATTCGAGTCCGTCGATGGCTTCCTCGATGGTGCGGCCGTGGGCCACGGCGACGCCGACCTCGTGACCGGCGGGTACCTTCCCCGACGCGGCCGTCAGGACGGTGTTCGCGTGGATGTGCGCGGCGTTGATGGCCTCCCCTGCGTCACCGGCGGCGTCGAGCTCCACCAGTGACACCAAGCGAAGCGGCACACCGCGCCGCCTGGCCGCCCTGATGGCGGTCTCGATTGCGGTCTCGGCCCCGGCACGTTGCCCCACGGCCAGCGTCAGGCGGGTAACGGGTGCCGTCCGCTGGTAGCCGCGCGGCGCGAGTGCCACCGGGACCGTTGAGGCGTGCAGCAGCGCGTTGGCCACGCTGCCCACGGTGTGCCGCTTGAACAGGCCTGCGCTGGCGGCGCCCACGGCGATGAGTCCGGCCTCGAACTCCACCGCCGCGTCGATGAGTCCCCCGGCGAAGGAATCCGCCTCCCGCACATGGAATCTTGCGGGCAACCCCTGCGGCACGAGGGCCAGGCCCTGCCGTTCTGCGGTCAGCACCTCCTGCTCCGCGGCGCTGACCCGGCTGCCCTCCGGGTTGAGTGCCACGTACGGCGTGCCCGGCTTCACCACGTAGACCAGATCCAGTTCGGCGCCCTGGGCCAGGGCCAGTGACGTGGCCAGGGCGACGGCGTCCGCGCCGCGCTCGGTGGGTGTGTAGCCGACTACGTATCGCATGCGAAACCCCTCTTTGGGTAGTGCAGACCGGCGCCCGGATCGCGGCGGTGCCCACCGGCCTGCGGCGTGAAGTGCAGTGGTGAGGATGACTCTACCGCGGCGCCCGTGCCGGTGGGCGGCAACGCAACGGGAGTTCGACGGCGGCGAGAACGACGGCGGGCCGGGCACCTTTCGGTACCCGGCCCGCCGTCGTCGTCCGTCCCCGCGCGCGAACTGGCAGCTAATGCCCTGTTGCGAGGACTTAGGGGGCATTACCTGCCAGTTCGCGCTAAAGGAAGGAGGGAACTATGCGTTGGCCTTGATGGCCGCGGCGAGGACCTCCAGGCCGTCCAGCAGCAGCTCGTCGCTGATCACCAGCGGCGGCAGCAGGCGGATGACGTTGCCGTAGGTTCCGCAGGTCAGGATGATGACGCCTTCCTTGAGGCAGGCGGCGGCAACGGCCTTGGTGAGCTCCGGGTTGGGCTCCTTCGAACCGGCCTGGACCAGCTCGATGGCCAGCATGGCGCCGCGGCCACGAATGTCGCCGATCACGGAAACTTCTTCGGCGAGCTCGCGCAGCTTGCCGAAGGACAGGTCCTCGATGTGCTTGGCGCGGGCGTTGAGGTCGTACTCCTGCATGGAGCCGATGGAGGCCAGTGCGGCGGCGCAGGCCACCGGGTTGCCGCCGTAGGTGCCCCCGAGGCCGCCCGGGTGGACGGCGTCGAGCAGGTCGGCCCGGCCGGTGATGGCGGAAAGCGGCATGCCGCCGGCAATGCCCTTGGCCATGGTGATGATGTCCGGAACGATGCCCTCGTGGTCCACCGCGAACCATTCACCGGTGCGGCAGAAACCGGACTGGACCTCGTCGGCGATGAAGACGATGCCCTTTTCCTTGGCCCAGGCGGACAAAGCCGGCAGGAAGCCTTCGGCCGGGACGATGAAGCCGCCCTCACCCTGGATCGGCTCGATGATGATCGCGGCCACCTGGTCGCCGCCGATCTGCTTCTCGATCGCCGTGATGGCGCGCTTGGCGGCCTCGGCACCGGTGATCTCCGGGTTCTCCTCGCGGAACGGGTAGCTCATGGGCATGCGGTAGACCTCGGGCGCGAACGGGCCGAAGTTGGTCTTGTACGGCATGGCCTTCGCGGTCAGCGCCATGGTCAGGTTGGTGCGGCCGTGGTAGGCGTGGTCAAAGGCGACGACGGCATCCCGGCCGGTGGCCAGGCGCGCCACCTTGATGGCGTTTTCCACGGCTTCGGCGCCGGAGTTGAAGAGGACGGTGCGCTTCTCGTGGCTGCCCGGGGTGAGCTTGTTCAGCTGCTCGGCAACCGCGACGTAGCCCTCGTACGGGGTGACCATGAAGCAGGTGTGGGTGAAGTGCTCCACGGCCTCCTTGACGGCACCGACGACGGCGGGATCGGACGCGCCGACGCTGGTCACCGCGATGCCCGAGCCGAGGTCGATGAAGGAGTTGCCATCGACGTCATGGATGATGCCGCCGTCGGCGTCTGCGACGTAAACGGGAACGCTGGAGGCGACGCCGGCGGCGACCACTGCCTTGCGGCGTTCGGTCAGGGCCACGGACTTGGGGCCCGGGAAGTCGGCCTGGACGCGGCGCTTCTGCTCGAGGCGGTAAGTGATTTCTGATGCTGTTGCGGTCATCGTGTTTCTTTCTTTACTGAATGAGGGCCGGTCAGGCGTCGAGGGCGGACATGACGTGCTTGATCCGCGTGTAGTCCTCGACGCCGTACATGGAGAGGTCCTTGCCGTAACCGGACTGCTTGAAGCCGCCGTGGGGCATTTCGGCGGTGAGGAGAATGTGCGTGTTGATCCAAACCGCACCGAAGTCCAGATCGCGGCTGAGCCGCATGGCCGTGCCGTGGTCGCTGGTCCAGACGCTGGAGGCCAGGGCGTATTCGACGTCGTTGGCCAGTTCGACGGCTTCGGCCTCCGTGCTGAACTTCTGGACCGTGATGACCGGGCCGAAGGTTTCCTTCTGTACGATGTCGTCCGTCTGCTTGGCGCCGGTGATGATGGTGGGCTCGAAGAAGAACCCCTTCTCGCCGGCGCGGTGGCCGCCGGTTTCGATCCGGCAGTGCACCGGCAGCGAATCGACGACGGAGCTGACCGCCTTGAAGTGGTTGACGTTGTTCAGCGGACCGAAGTAGTTGTCCTCGTCGTTCTGGGAGCCGGTGTGCAGGGTCTTGGTGTGCTCCACCATGGCGGCCACGACGTCGTCGTGCACTGAGTCCTCCACCAGTACACGGGTGATGGCCGTGCAGTCCTGGCCTGCGTTGAAGAACGCGAACTCGGCGATGGCCGCGGCGCTCTTCTTGATGTCGGCGTCCTTGAAGACAATGGCCGGGGCCTTGCCGCCGAGCTCCAGGTGGGCGCGCTTGAGGCCCTTCGCGGCGCCCGAGGCGACGGCGATGCCGGCACGCACGGATCCGGTGATGGACACCAGGCCCGGGACCTTGTGCTCCACCATCAGCGCGCCGGTTTCCCCGGTGCCGAGGATGACGTTCAGGACGCCAGCGGGCAGGATGTCCGCGGCCAGCCGCGCCAAGACCAGGGTGGACTCGGGCGTCGTGTCGGACGGCTTCAGGACCACCGTGTTACCGGCTGCGAGCGCGGGGCCGATCTTCCAGATGGCCATCAGGAACGGGTAGTTCCACGGCGCCACCTGGGCCACGACGCCGATCGGCTCGCGGCGGACGAAGGAGGTGTGGCCCTCAAAGTACTCGCCGGCGGACTTGCCTTCGAGGATGCGAGCGGCGCCGGCGAAGAAGCGGAGCTGATCGGCGCCGGCGGCGACTTCCTCTGACGCGATCAGGGAACGGACCTGCCCGGTGTTGCGGTGCTGCGCGTCGACGAGCTCGTCGCTGTTGGCCTCGATGGCGTCGGCGAGCTTGAGCAGCATGAGCTGCCGCTGCCCGGGGGTCACGTGCTTCCAGGACTTGAAGGCGTCCTTGGCGGCGGCCATGGCGGCGTCGACGTCGGCCTCCACGGAAACGGGCGACTTGGCCACGACGTCGCCGGTCACGGGGTTCACGATGTCGATCAGGCCCGTGCCCGCAGGCGTGACGAACTCTCCGTTGATGAAGTTCTGCAAGGTTTGAACCACGGTGTACAACCTCTTTCGTCCTGAATAGTGTGATGCGGCTGACTCGAGCCTATTCCAGCCCGATACCGGGGGGAATAGCCACCTGCACACCGTCGAAGCGGCGCTTTAGTGCGATCGGCCAGCCTCCGGCTACCCTTGATCCATGGCAATTTCCCTCGCGGCGCTGCTGGCCGTGCAGTCTCTGGGACTCAAGAAATCCAGCCTCGCGGAGACCACCTCGCACCAGGACATCCGCTGGGTGGCGGTCACCGAACTGGAGGACCCGCAGCGCTTCCTCAACGGCGGCGAGCTGGTGCTGACCACCGGGCTGCGGATGAAAAGCGCGCCCGAACAGCGCCGCTTTGTCCGCCAGGTCCAGCGCGCCGGCGCCGTCGGGATCGGGTTCGGCGTGGGGCTCTCGCACGACGCCGTTCCCCCGGCGCTGGTCGCCGAGGCGAACCGCTGGGGACTGCCCGTGGTCGAAGTGCCGTATGGCACCCCGTTTATTGCCATCAGCAAGCTGGTGGCGGACGCACAGTCGGCGGACCACTACTCCAAGCTTGAGCGGCTCATCGCCGGGCACCAGATCCTTGCCCGCGCGCTGCTCACCGGCGGCGGGCTGGCTGAGCTCCTGCGCCACCTAGGCGGCATGCTCCGCACCGAGATCGCACTGACGCAGTTCACCGCCCAGCTGTACAACAGCGCCAGTGAGCCGCCGTCCGCGGACTCCTGGACCACGTACCCCATTCCCACCGGACGCCGCGATGCCTGCACGCTGTGGGTGAAGCAGCCGTTCGAGGATTCCGGCATCATCGGCTACGCGCAGAACCTCATCAGCGTGGAGCTCAACAACATGGTCAAGCAACGCCAGGCCGAGCGGGCGCTCTGCGGGCAGGTGCTCGAGGACGTGATCCACGGGACCCTGGACCCCAGCGAGGCACAGCGCCGTCTCGCCGGGACGGGCATCAACAGCACGCGCAAGAATGTGGTGATTCTGGCCGGCTCTGAGGCGCACCACAAGCAACTGGTCAGCTCCTCGCTGCCGCAGGCGTTGGAGACGGCGGTGACCGCCGTCGTCGGAAAGGATCTTGTCACCGTGGTGCCCGACGACGGACGCGGCGCCACGGTCATGGCCAGGAGCCTCAGCGACCACCTTGCCGAGGCCGGGATCCACGCCACCATCGGGATCGGCGGCGCCTACACCAAGCCGAACGGCCTGCGGTGGAGCTACTTCGAGGCGCGCGACGCAGCCAGCCACGGGCTGCCGGTGAATGAACCCGAGCGGCTCAGCCTGACCTCCCTGCTCCTGGCGAGCGAGGACGTGCCGCTGGCGGACATGGCCAACGAGTCGCTGGATCCGCTCCGGAGCTTCGATGCCGCCCATGGCGCCGAGCTGATGGCCACGCTGGAGAGCTACCTGAACAGCAACGGCTCCGTTGCCGCCGTCGCCGAGGCCCTCACCCTCCACCGCAACACGGTCCGCTACCGGCTGGCGCAGATCACCGAACTCACCGGGTACGACCCCTCCGTCACCGCGGACCGGGTCCAGCTGTGGCTGGCCCTGGCGGTTGCCAGGCTCGGGGCGCGGCACGCCGGCTGAGCGGGGTGCCTTGGCCGCGGGGTCAGCGGGCGTAGTTGTCCAGCCGGCGTGCGAGTTCAACCGGGTTGCTCAGGGCGACCAGGTGTCCGCCGGGGATTTCGTCAATTCCCAGGCCCAGCCGGGTCCGGACCACCCGCCGCTGGAACTCCACGGGAAAGAACCGGTCATCGCGCCCAACCAGGACCCTGGTGGGCACGTCAGGCCAGCGTTCGATCTCGCAGGGCTGCCCGAACGGCGTCCCGGACGGGCCTCGTTGCTCGCCGGCGCCCGCGGCGATCACCTCCGGGGGAACGTCGTGCAGAAAGTGCACGCGTTCATCAAAGTCACCCCTGCGCCCGTTCAGCCTGTCATTGACTTCCAGTGCCTGTGGCTGATCGGTGGCCTCCCACCACTCTCCGGGTGTCTCACCCGGCAGAGGCACCATCGGATTCAGCAGGACGATGAGGTCCACCGGCACCCGGGCAGCGGCAACCGGGACCGTGAAGGCGCCCAGGGACTGGCCCACGAGAACCACGTTGCGGTGTTCACCAATCGCCGCGACGACGGTGTCGGCGTAGTCCGGCAGCCCCAAGCGTGGGTCGTCCTCGCGGATATCCACGGCAATGGCCTGGTGCCCCAGCCGTTCCAGCTCCGGCACCAGCCGGTGCCAGTACCAGCCCACTCCTCCGGCGCCCGGGACAAGAACGAAGGTGGTCACGTGGCCTCCATGACTTAGATCGCTGGGCCGGGCGTTACTCGAAACGCACGGCGTCCCAGTCGAGAATGCGCGGGTCTGCAAGGCCCTCGGTGACGAAGGGGTCGTCGGCGATGAAGCGTTCAGCGTCCTCGCGCGATGTGAAGATTCCCATGGAGGAGCCGGCCGGGTCCGGGGCCTGGAACGGGCCGAGAGCGACGAGCCCGCCGCCGGCGGCGCGGAATTCCTCGTAGTAGGCCTTGTGGCGGGGGAACGTTTCCATGACGCGTGAACGGTCGGCGCCCTCACGCAGGCTGTACAGCACGACGAATTCCATGGACGCCATCCTACCGGCCGCCACCGGAAACACCGGAGAGGTCGAGCACAACCGTCCCCGCCGCTCCGTCCACGGTGACGGTGTCCCCGGTTCGAATCCGCAGGGTTGCGTCGGGGACACCGACGACGGCGGGAATCCCGTATTCGCGTGCCACCACAGCTCCGTGCGAAATGGGTCCGCCCATTTCCATGACCAGCGCCCCGGCGGTCATGAACAGCGGCGTCCAGCCCGGATCTGTCGACGGTGCGACGAGGATTTCACCCGGCTCCAGGTGGGCGCCGGCCGGGTCCAGGATGACCCTCGCTTTGCCTGTCACGGTACCGGCCGACGCCGGCGCCCCGGCCAAAGCTCCAGGCTCTGCGGCCGAAGACGCCCGGGACTGCGCGGCCATGGCCGTCTCAACGTCGGTACCGTCCGAAAGCAGCAGGCGGGGGATGTGCCGGCGCCGCATTTCGCGCTGGTAGCTCCGGCGCCGTTCGGCGGCGAGGCCGCGCAGGTCAGCGCCGCGCAGACCCACGCGGGCTTCGGTGAGGTCCAGGAAGAAGACGTCGTCCGGTACCTGGGCTCGGCCCGCGTCCGCGAGTTCCTCACCCACCAGCTGGAGCTGGTGGCGGAGGACGGCGAACGCCACGATGAGCCGGAACTTGGGATACTCGCGCATGCCGGCGGTTTCCCGTGCGCGCCGCAGGCTGTGGGCAACGATCCTGCCGAACAGCCTGCCCCTGGACCGGGCGGCTCGTGCGGCCAGCTCGGCTGCCTTGGCTTCGGCGTTGTCTGCGGCCCGCCGGAATGCCCGGTCCGGTGCGAGTTCCGGGTCCGCCAGCCTCAGGTAGTTGGCCAGGGCGTTGATGAGGTGGGCGGGGTTCTCACTCCAGCGGGGAACGCCGAGGTCTATTTCTGCCACGGTGCGGTGACCGTACCTGGCGAGGAAGGCGCGCAGCCCGCCCTGGCAGGCGGCAGGTAACGTCCCGTCCGCGTAGCGGCCGGCAAGTATCTGGGGTTCTTCCCCGGTCAGCGTGCGGACCGACTCCGGGTCCTCCCGGATTAGGGTGGCGGTCCGCCAGAGCTCCAGATCCATCTCTGTGGTCACGTTGTGCGGCAAGCCCCGCAGCACGGCCTGCAGCTCGCCGGCCTGCGCAAGCCGGCCCAGCAGCAGCCGGGCCAGTCCCAGCCAGACATACCCGGCGGCGGCAGGCGGCAGTACCCGCATCACGGCGGGGGTGATCTCCTTGGTGAGGAGGCGTTCCACGAAATCCAGCCGCTGGGCGCCGGCGACCGGCTCCGGCAACACCAGCATCCGGTCCAGCTCATGGTCCGCTTCCCTGACCCGCTCCAGCGCGGCGGCGGGATTGACCATCGCTCGCAGGACCTGCCCAACCAGGCCAAAGGGCGGCGAGGCCCCGAGCCCCGCCTTCAGCGACGCCAGCTTGGATGCCTTGGTGAGGGCGAAGCGGGGGTCGGCCGCCAAATAGGCCAGCACATCCACTGACCTGGCATCGGCCACTTTCATGGCCCGCAGCAGGCCGCGCCTCCCGCCCTTGCTCCGCAGCAGGGGAGTGACATCCACATACATGCGCATCCCGATCTGGGCGGAACGGTAAGCCGCCGGTCCGTTGCCTGCCGACCGGGAGCTGTCGCTCATCAGGGTGAAGGATGCCAAGCCCATGGGCGTCAGCGGCCGGGTCAGCCCCTGCAGCAGGCTGGCGCACAGGTAGGCGCGGGTGCCGCCGTCGCGGATGTCAGGCTCGGGCAGGGGAAACAGCGTAGTGATCGGACGGGATTGCACCACCCGGATCCCGCCATCCGCCGCGATGGCCCACTCCACGTCCTGCGGCTCGCCGTAGAGTTCTTCCACACGGCCCCCTGCCCTGGCCAGCGAGCGGACCTGCTCATCCGTCAGGCACGCCTGCTGTCCGTCCTGCTGTCCGTCCTGCCGTGCACCGTCCTGCCGGCGCAGCTGCCGTGTCCCGCCGCCCGGCACGGGCCGGATTTCGGCCCGTTTGTCACCCAGGCTCCGCTGAAGAATCGCTCCGGTGGCCGCGTCAACCGTGAACTGGTCCGGGTTCACAGCCCCGCTGACCAGGGCCTCGCCGAGTCCGGGCGCAGCGTCGATGACCGTTTCCCTCCTCCGGCCGGTCAGCGGGTTCGCCGTGAACATCACGCCGGCCACGTCGGCGTCCACCATTTCCTGGACAACGACGGCAATGCTGATCGGGTGCTGGCCGATCCCGTGGTCTGCCCGGTAGGCCACCGCCCGGTCCGTCCACAGGGAGGCCCAGCAGCGGCGGACCGCGTCCAGCAGCGAGTCGGGGCCGACGACGTTGAGGTACGTGTCCAGCTGGCCGGCGAAGCTCGCTTCGGGAAGATCCTCGGCGGTGGCGGAGGAGCGGACGGCCACCGGGATGTCCTCCCCCAGGCCGGCGTAGGCGGCAAGGATGTCTTCGGCAAGGTCCCCGGGTATGGGAGCGGACTCCAGCCTCCCGCGTGTCTGCTCCGCCGGCTCGGAAGGTTGCACTCCTGCCGCGGCCGCCGCCCGCCCATAGGCCGCGGTGGTGACGCAGAAGCCGTGCGGGACCGGCATTCCGGCGGCCAGAAGGACACCGAGGTTGGCGGCCTTGCCGCCCACCTCAGGCACCATGTGCGCGTCCACGCCGGCCAGGCTGATGACAGTCCCCACCGGGCGTGGTGCGCGCCGTTCTGCCCGCTCAGCCACCGGCCGCCGCTATCCCACTCCGCGCCGGACCAGCTTCCGGGACTTCCGGTGCGCCTTGCGGTACTTGGCTTCGGCCTTGGCCGCGCTCTTCTGCTCCCGCTTCAGCAGCGAGCCGTAGGCCGCCACCACGGGCTCCGGCAGGTCCGGGCCGCCGGCGAGCTTTCCCAGGAAGATCCGCGCCATCACGCTGTCGTGGTGGTCGCCAAGGATCTTCTGCTGTTTGTGCGCCACTTTGGCGAGCTTCGCCGCGCGCTTGCCGAAGACGGGGTCGACGGTCTCGGCGGCGTGCCGCAGCCGTTTGGCGTCCTTCCGCACCTGGTGCAGCGCGGTTTCGTGCCCGGTAGCGTCTTTGAGCTCCATTCCGGGCTTTTCGCCGGCGTCCGCGTTGATCCGCAGGGCCGCCTTGTGGGCGCGGCGCAGCCGTTTTGCCGACTTGCCCACCAGCTTGCGGGCGGCCTTGCGTGCAGGTGCTGCAGCAGCCGGGCGTACGGGCGGGTGGTCACGGAAGTCTTCGAGGTCGTCGAGGAGGCGGAAGTAACGGTCGGTCAGGAGCACCTCCTGCGTCTTGCGGTAACCGGCCTCCAACCTGGTGACCAGTTCCCGCTCGATGCGCCGCTTCACGTCGTCTGCCGCTTCCCCCGGCGGGAGCTTCTCCGCATGGGTCCGCAGCCGGTCCAGCATGACTTCAGCGTCACGCGGCGTGCCGAGGATCCGGCCCAGCCACTTGAGCTCGTCGCGCAGCCTGCCCACCGCTGCCCTGCCGTAGAGCTTCCGGTAAGCCGCCAGGGCAGACCGCACGCGGCGCGTGGCCGAGCGCATCGCATGGACCGCGTCCGGCTCCTCCAGCCGCACCCGGGGGTCGTTGGCCAGGATTTCGCTGATCTGCCCGTCCAGGTACGCGGTGACGACGGCGGATGCCGGCCACTTCTTGCCCGGTTTCCTGCCGCCGGGCTGCTTTACGCCGCCTTCGGCTGCCGCCGTGCGGTCAGTTTCGGCAGTCCCTTCACGTTCCTTGCCTTGAGCTTTCGGCGTCGCCTCCCCCAATGCGCGCCGCAGCTTGGACCGGTGCGCGGACGGCCGGGCACCTGCCGCGGCCAAGACCGCTGCGGCTGCCTTGAACACCCCCGGCTGGCCGTGGACCAGCTCAAGTTCCCATTCGCGCCACTGCTGCTCCCGGCCGGCGGACTCACCTGCCGGTTTCTGGTCCGCGCCCAGAAGAAGCTTGGCGACCACGGTGTCGTCTGCAAAGTCGGCGAGGTGCACGCCGTCGTCCCCGTACAGGGCAAGTATGGTGCGCCGCGTGCTGAGGCGGGCCACGGGCACGGGATCCGATCCGCGGAGGTAAGCGTGCAGGTGGGCCAGCAGTTTCCCTGGAACGACGTCGGCCTGGCCCAGCGGGGCGTGGATCTCCCGGCGGGCTTCGGGTAGCTCTTCCGATGCCGGTCCGGGGCCAGCCGCGGGCTCCGGTGGCAGCTTTACATGCCAGCCGGCGTCGGCTCCGCCGTTCCTGCGCCGCAGCGTGATGCGGCGGGAGGCGAGAACCAGATCCTCCGTGTCGAAGTAGACGGCTTCCAGTTCAGTGTCGTGCGGCTCGCCCACGCGGCCCACACCGGGGATGGCGGCGAGGTCGGGCAGCTCCGTGCCGGAGTCGACGTCATACTTCTTCTCCGTTTCAAGGCCTTCGGCGGTCATGGCCGGACGGCGTCCTTTCCCCTTGCCGGGTTTGCTGCGTGTGATGCGCCTGCTGGCCTGAGTCTATGCCGGGCCCGATCGGCCCGCGAGAGTTTCCCCACAAAACTCTAGACATCAAACGTCAAACGTCTAACGTTAAGGAATGGCGACCACTTCCTCAGCACCCCCGACCACGGCCAGTTATACAAGCAAGCCGCGTGCCGCCGTCGTCGCCGCCGTTATCGCCCTGGTCCTCATCGGCCTGAACCTGAGAGCCGGCATCACCGGCGCCTCGGCGCTGCTGCACGATCTGCAGCAGGTGCTGGGCTACGGGCCGCTGGTCGCCTCGCTCATCCCCTCCATTCCCACGCTGTGCTTCGCCGTGGCCGGTGCCGCGACGTCGTGGCTGACGGGGAAGCTGGGCGTCGAGAAGGCCATCCTGCTCTCGCTCGGCATGCTGGCAGGCGGGCTGCTGCTCCGGGGTATCCCAACGACCGGGATGCTGGTGGCGGGCACGGTGGTTGGGATGTCCGGCCTTGCTGTCTGCAACGTGTCCATGCCGTCCTTCATCCGGGAGCACTTCGCCGCGCGCACCTCGCTCATGACGGGCGTCTACACGGTGACCATGACCAGCGGCGCCACCGCCATGGCCGTAGCCGTGGTTCCGTTGTCGCAGGCGCTGGGGTCGCCGTCGGCCGGGCTGGGCACCATCGGGGTCCTCGCCCTGTCAGCATTCCTCGGCTTCCTGCCCGTGACGCTGCACGCCCACCGCAACACGGCCCGCAAAACAGCCGGACACATCTCCCCGTGGCCGCTGCTGCGGACCAAGACCGGGCGGCTGCTCACCGGCATCTTCACCCTGCAGGCGCTGCTGGCCTACGCGCTGCTCAGCTGGTTCCCGTACATGCTCACCACCATGGGCCTCAGCCCGGCGGACAGCGCCCTCATGTTCGGCGTCATGCAGCTGGTCTCGGTCCCTGCCGGAATGGTGCTGATCGCCATCGGATCCCGGCCGCGGATGCTCCGCCCCGCCGTCTACCTGGCCACCCTCACTATGACGGCCGGCATCACCGCGCTGCTCTTCCTTCCCGTGTCACTGGCCGTCATCCCGGCGGTGCTGCTGGGCTTCGGGCTGGGCATCTTCCCCCTGGTGATGGTGATCATCAGCCGCAGCGGGCGGAGCACCGCCGAGACCACGGCACTGTCCACGCTGGCCCAGTCCACCGGCTACCTCCTCGCCACCGTCGGGCCGTTCGGCATGGGCCTGCTGCACAGCGCGACGGGCAGCTGGACATTGCCGCTGGCGCTACTGCTGGTCATCGCCGTGGTGCAGATCGTCGTGGCCCACCTGCTCAGCAGCCGGCGGGCTGCCGGAGTGAGCGCCACCGGCACGGGCGCTGCCGGAACCGGCGCTGCCGGAATGAAAGAATAGGACGCCATGACCCTGAGCACGTCGCACCGCCAGCCGCTGGCGGACGAAGTCACTGCCAAACTCCGAGAAATGATCCAGACGGGCGAGTGGCCGCTGCAGCAGCGCATCCCGTCCGAAACCGAACTCATGACCGGACTAGGCGTGTCCCGCGGGACACTCCGGGAGGCGGTCAAGGCGCTGGCCCACAGCGGGATGCTCGAAGTCCGCCGCGGCGACGGAACCTATGTCCGTGCCACCAGCGAAATCTCGGGGGCCGCGCGACGGCTGTACAAGGAGCACACGGACGAACACGTCCTCGAGGTCCGCGTGGGGCTGGACACGCAAGCGGCGCGCCTTGCCGCCCGGCATGCAACGGCCGACGACGTCGCCGCCATGCGCGTGCTGCTCACAGAGGGCGAGGAGGCCTGGCGCGCCGAGGACTTCGCGCGCTGGGCCCGCGCGGACTGGGGCTTCCACGAGCGGGTGGCACAGGCCTCCGGCAATCCCCTCCTGCACGAGCTGTACGTCAGCTTCGGCGACGTGTTCCACGCCGACCTGCTGAAGCAGCACCGGCGCCCCGGCTTCAACGGTCTGCCGCAGGCGGGCCACGGTGAGCTCGTGGATGCCATCGAAGCACACGACAGCGAGGCGGCCGTGGCCAGCGTGCACCGGAACCTCAATTCCTGCGCAGAGTGGCTCCGGGAGTAAGGGGCTTTCACCCCCACGGGGAACATCAGTAGGCTTACTAATCAAGCCGGTTGGCTGATTGCCCTGATGAGTAGGAGTTCCAATGGCCCGAACAGCCCGACTGTCCGAGCAAGATCCACCCCAAGAGCTCACGTCCGGTCCGCTCCTGCGCCGTAAGGCACCCGGGCAGCCGGACCACAAACCGCCCCGGGAGCTGTGGTCTGACAGCCTCGGCAGGGTGGGGATCCGGTGCGCCCAGATCCTGCTGATCCTGGCCGTGGCAGCCGTCTCCGTGTACGGACTCCTGCAGGTCCGGCTGCTGGTCATTCCCGTGCTGATCGCATTGATCCTTGCCGCCGCCATCGGGCCGTTCGTCAACCTTCTGCGGCGCCGGGGACTGCCCGGCGGGGCCGCCACAGCCGTGGCCTTTGTGGCCCTGCTGATCCTGCTGGCCGGGGTCGGCACCGTGATCTACTTCTCCGTCCGCAGCCAGTGGGGCGACCTGGTCCAGCAGGCCTCCGGGGGGCTCGACGAACTCGAAAGCTTCCTCCTCTCCGGCCCGGTCCCCATTGACCGCGAGCAGCTGAACCAGGCCCGGGAAGGCGCCGTCCAGTTCGCCACGAGCAGCCAGGTGCGGTCAGGAGCCATCACCGGCCTGTCGGTGGTGACGGAGTTCCTGGCCGGCGCGAGCCTCATGGTGGTGATCCTCTTCTTCTTCCTCAAGGACGGCGCGAAGATCTGGAACTTCCTCCTGCGGCCCTTCTCCGGGGACCGGGAAGCCAGGCTGCGGCGTGTGGGCAAGCGGACCCTCGAGGTTCTGGGCGGCTACGTCCGAGGCACGGCCATTGTGGCACTGGTGGACACCGTGGCCATCGGCGCAGCGCTGCTCATCATGCAGGTGCCGCTGGCCATTCCCCTCGCCATCATCGTCTTCATCGGCGCCTTTGTTCCGCTCGTCGGAGCCACCGTGGCCGGCATCCTGGCAGCTCTGGTGGCCCTCGTCGCCAACGGCCCGGTGGTGGCGCTGGTGGTGGTGGCAGTGGTCATCGCCGTCAACCAGCTCGAAGGCGACCTGCTGCAGCCGGTCGTCATGGGCAAGTCCCTGCAGCTCCACGCCCTCGTCATCCTCATGGCCCTGACAGCGGGCACCATCCTGGCCGGCATCATCGGCGCCGTCCTGTCCGTGCCGCTGGCGGCCGTGGCGTGGGCGATCATCCAGGTGTGGACGGCCGAGGACCCCCACCTCCAGGACATGAACCCGGACCTCCCGCCGGCGGACAGCCAGCCTACGTAGGACAACCCTCTTCAGCGGAGGTGCTCTGCGCACGACCGCGGCCGGGCACGTTGGGTGCCCGGCCGCCGTCGTGCGTTATTGACTTAGAGTCCGTTGTCGCCTGAAGCGGACGCCGTCAGCGCAGCCCCTTGAACACATTCTTGGGCCGCTGCATCTCGCCATGCTTGGCGCCAAGGACGATGACGGAGGCGGCGAAGGCGGGGATGGTCCACTGCAGCACCTTCAGCTGCTTCTGCGCCGCCTGCAGTTTCTCGGAAGAGCCGGGCCGTGGCTCTGTGGCACCCTCGGCCCCCTCATCGGCCAGCTTGTCCACCTTCTTCCCCAGCACACCCGCATACAGGGTGACCGCGGCCCCCGCCACCGTGACGGCCGTCTTGTAGATGGTGTCCCGGGCCACGCCCTCCTGGCTTGCGATCCTGTCCTTGTTTTCCAGCGCAATGAACAGGTCTGCCAGCAGGTGGGTTGCGAATGCGGCCGTCTGGACCGGGGCCCATTTCATCCAGCCGCGGCTCGAGAGGCGCGTGCGCTCAGCGGGGTCCTTCGCCTCTGCAGTGGCTCCGTTGAGGCCGACCGCCCCCATCAGGGAGCCGCCAAACCAGGCCGCTGCCGTGAGGTCATGAACAGACCGTGCAAAGAGATTTCCAGCCATGATGTCCTTCCTAATACGAGAGGTTCAATCCGGAACAGTGGCTGCGGCAGGCCCTGGGTCCAGGTGCCCGGCAGCCGTACCAAAGACATGGTCCCCACATGGTAAGCACACTTACTAACGTTACGATAGCCCGTAATATCGATGGTTCTGTGCGTAAAATCAACGCCATGGGATCAACAGGAACACTGTTCGGCTGGGCATTCGGCGACTCCGAACGCGAGGACGACCAGGCTTACGTGGACGGGCTGAAGGGCGAGGCGCTGGCGAACGCGACGCAGGCCGCCAAAAGCAAGGGCTTCGATGTCCAGGCGGGCTCGGAAGTATTCACCGTCCTCAGCGCCGGTGACGCTCTCGTCGACATCGACACGGCGCCCGACGACCTCGTGGTGCGCTGCACCGTGAAACTCGTGGGTGAGGGCGCGGAGCGCATCCACGCGGAAGGGCCAATGAACGGCTGAACGCCGTAAGGCAAATGCAGCACGGCTGAACGCCGGACAAACGCGGGACGGCTAAGCGGGAACGGCTACCGGAGGGCACTACGGACAACGACTCGACGATCAGCGAGGCGGCCGACGCCGCGGAAGCTGCATCGAACACCAAGGCGCTCGACGTCGTCGCGCGTTCCGGCTTCGCTGTGATGGCCCTGCTGCACATCATTCTCGGCGCCATCGCGATTGCCCTGGCCTTCGGTCATCCCGGGGAGGCCGAGCCCACCGGCGCCATCGAACAGCTGGCCGCCAATCCCTGGGGCCCGGCAGTCATGTGGGCGTGCCTGATCGGGTGCTGGGGGCTCTCCCTCTGGCAGCTGAGCGAGGCCACTCTCCGGGCCCGCCATCTGCCGCGCAAGGAACGGATCGGGAAGCTGATCTCCTCCGGCTTCCTCGCGATCGCTTATGGCAGCGTGGGGCTCAGCTTCGGCGGTTTCGCTGTGGGGCTTCGCGGCGACTCCGGCGAATCAACACGGGACGTGAGCGCGGCTCTCCTCAGCAACCCCTTTGGCGGCGTGATCCTCAGCGCCCTGGGCCTGACCGTCATCGGCGTGGGCATCTACTTCGTGGCGAAGGGCTTCCGACGCGGCTTCAAGGAGGAGCTCTTCCACTTTGACGGCACCCGCCGGGGCAAACTCATCGACACCCTGGGTGTGACCGGACACGTGGCAAAAGGCATCGCGCTGTTCCTTGCCGGGCTGCTTTTCGCCATCGCAGCCGCCAAACACACCCCCGAAGAATCCACCGGCCTCGACGGCAGCCTGAAGGCCTTGCGCGACCATCCGTACGGGCCCTACCTGCTGTTTGCCATCGGTGCAGGCTTCATTTGCTACGGAATCTTCGCCCTGGTCCGGTCAAAGTTCGGCAGGATGTAGCGATGGGAAGGGTCTAGCCTTGGGAGGACGACGCATGAGTAGACGGTTCAGCGGTGATCCGGGCGGAGCGCCCAATCGGTCATCCAACCGGGCGGCAGACCTCGCCGGCCGCGGTTTCGCTGCCGTGTTCCGGGGCCTGAAGGCAGTCCGTCCCGGACGCCCCATTCATCCGCGGGGCATCAGCCTGGTCGGGGAGCTGACCCTCACCGGCTCCGCGGGCCGGGCAGCGGCAGGTCTTCCGGCGGCCAGCGGAGTCGCCTGGCTCGACGACGCCGGGACCCGCCAGGTGCGCGGGCGTTTCTCCCGCTCGGTGGGCCTTCCCGAGGCCCTGCCGGACATACTGGGTTTGGCGCTGCGGACTTCGGGCGCATCCGGAGATCCCGGGGTTTCCGGCGCCCGTGACCTTGACGCCTTCGGTGACAGTGCCGACGTCGGAGATGTCCTGTTCGCCTCGACCGGCTGGGGCCTGCCGGGCCGGTTTATGCTGGTGCCCAAGCTGGATGTCGGGACCGCCAAATTCACCACGCTAATGCCCTACAAGGGGTCCAACGGTCCCGTGCTTCTGGGGCTGCGCACGCTGTCCCTGCCCGGGCGTGCGACCGGCCGGGCGGACACTGGGGGTAACTTCAGGGAGTCGTTGGCCACGGGTGACTGGACCCTGGCCCTGTCATATACCACCCCGGCCGGCCGGTGGGTGCAGGCCGGCGTGCTGCACCTGCGGGCCGCCGTTCCCGACGCCGGGCACACGGACAGCGCGGACACCGACCGTGCTGGCACAGGCGGCGGGGACAGAGCTAGCGGAGACACCGTCATCCGCTTCGATCCGCTGAAGCACCCGCTCCCCGGCGCCGGAACGTATGCCTGGACGCGCCGGCTCCGGGAGCGCTCCTACCGTGCCGCCCGGCGCCCCGCCGCGCGCATCATCGGCGCGCCGGACCCCACCGGACTCACAGCTGCAAACGCGAACGCCGCCACCCGGCGTCGGGCTTCGGCCGACGAAAGGAACACCATGTCAACCGTCACGCAGGTCTTCAATTCACCGGCATCAGCAGTCTGGAAAGTGATAGCGGACGGCTGGCTCTATTCCGGCTGGGTGGTCGGTGCCTCGAGAATTCGGGACGTGGATGCCCGCTGGCCGGAGGTTGGCGCACTGCTCCACCACTCGGTGGGCGCCTGGCCGCTGCTCATCAACGACTCAACGAAGGTGACGGCGGTGGAACCGGAGCGGCGGCTGGAGCTGATCGCCCGCGGCTGGCCCGTTGGCGAGGCCAAGGTGGTCATTACCCTCGAGGACCTCGGCGAGCAGTGCCGGGTGACGATCATCGAGGACGCGGTCCGCGGCCCGGGCCTGGCCGTTCCCAAGGCGCTGCGGGATCCGGTCATCACCGTCCGCAACCGCGAAACCCTGAACCGGCTGGAGCTCATGGCCGCCGGCGGCGCGGGGAGTTAAATACAACGCGCGCTTAAACCAACGCGAATTAAACCAACGCGGGGTCACTTGGCGCCCAATATTCCGTAGGGAATGGGCGCTAAGTGACCCCGCGTTGTTTTAGGTTTTAGACGCTGGCGGCAATACCGTCGCGGGAGATGGAGACCATGTCCTCGCGCGGCACCACCTTGATGCGCTCACGCACAACCTCAACACCGTGCGAGCCGCCGGCCGCGGTGGCCTCGGCGCCCAGGGCGAGCTCGTGCGCGTCCAGGGCCAGCCAGCCTTCCCAGGTGGTGTATTCCACGCCGCGGCTTTCGAGCAGGTCGACGACGGCGCTGGCAGCGGGTGCCTCGGCAACCGGCAGGTTCTCGCGGTCTTCCAGCAGGAAGGTCACGGTCTCGAGGGCATCACCCTTGGTGTGGCCGATCAGGCCGACCGGTCCGCGCTTGATCCAGCCGGTGGCGTAGATGCCCGGGACGTGCTCGCCGGAGGCGTCCAGGACGCGGCCGCCGGCGTTCGGGACAACACCCTTCGTGTGGTCGAACTCGATCTCCGGCAGCGCGGAACCGAAGTAGCCGATGGCCCGGTAGACAGCCTGGACCGGGTAATCGACAAATTCGCCGGTGCCGCGGGCGTTGCCCGTGCCGTCGAGTTCGGTGCGTTCAAACTTCATGCCGCTGACGCGCCCGGGGTTCTCGGCGTCGTCGTAAATTTCCACCGGGCTGTGCAGGAAGTGCAGGTGCAGGCGGCGGGAGGCCTTGAGCTCGGAGAGGTCCTCGGGCTGCTCGGCGATCCAGTTGGTGAGCGTTCCAACCATGGTCTTGATCTGGTTGTTGCTCTGGATCTGGCGGTCTGATTCCTCGTCGAACTCGAAGTCCTCCGGGTACAGGATGATGTCCACGTCCTTGGAGTGGGACAGCTCGCGCAGCTCCAGCGGGGTGAACTTGACCTGGGCCGGGCCGCGGCGGCCGAAGACGTGGACGTCCGTGACCGGCGATGCCTTCAGGCCGGCGTAGACGTTGTCCGGGATTTCGGAGACCAGCAGGTCGTCGGCGTGCTTGGACAGGACACGGGCCACGTCGAGGGCCACGTTGCCGTTGCCGATCACGGCGATTTCCTTGGCGTCCAGCGGCCATTCGCGGGACACGTCAGGGTGGCCGTCGTACCAGGACACGAAGTCGGCGCCGCCGAAGGAGCCCTCGAGTTCGATGCCGGGGATGTTCAGGTCGGCGTCCTTGATGGCGCCGGTGGCGAAGATGACGGCGTCGTAGTGCGCCTTCAGGTCCTCAATCGAAAGGTCCGTGCCGTAGTCCACGTTGCCGAAGAAGCGGATGTCACCGCGGTCCAGGACCTTGTGCAGGGCGTTGACGATGCCCTTGATGCGCGGGTGATCCGGGGCCACACCGTAGCGGATCAGGCCGTAGGGTGCCGGGTAGCGGTCAAAGAGGTCGATGCTCACGGTCAGCTCGCCGCTCTTGACGGCCTCGCTCTTTGTGAGGATGTCCGCTGCGTAGACGCCGGCCGGGCCGGATCCGATGACGGCCACGCGCAACGGGCGGGCGGCGGTTCCTACGGGGGTGCTGGTTGACACGGCTGTGTTCCTTTTCTTCGGTCCCACCCAACTAGCTCGCACTTGTTGTCGTTTTGAGGGCTCATAACGACAACAACTGCCAGCTAGTTGGGATTCGGGGGCTAGGGGGTGAGAACGCGGGTGGTGCTGGTGCGGGGCTTGTTGGGGCTGGTGGTGCTGTAGTCAGCGGTTTTGAAGGGCGACGGCGCGAAGGGGCTGACGCGGACAACGTCACCGATGACGATCACTGCAGGATTGGCGACGCCGGCGGCCTCGGCCTGGTCGGCGATGGTGCCGAGGGTGCCGATGGTGACGCGCTGGTCCGGCAGGTAGCCGTTTTCAACAATACCAACTGGTGTGTCACCGGGCAGGCCGGCTTTGCCGAGAGCGGACGCTGATTCGCGCAGCTGGCCGACGCCCATGAGCAGGACGACCGTGTGGTCGGGGCGGGCCGGGACCTCTGACAGTTCCTCGTGGCCTGTGACAACGCTGAAGCCCTTCGCCAGGCCGCGGTGTGTGACGGGGATGCCGGCGGCGGCGGGTACGGAGATCGCGGAGGTCACACCGGAAACCACTTCGACTTCGACGCCGTGCCGGCGGCAGAATTCTGCTTCCTCGCCGCCGCGGCCCAGGACGTACGGGTCGCCGCCCTTGAGGCGCACCACGCGGTGGCCTTGGAGGGCCTCGTCGACGAGGATGCGGTTGATCTCGGCCTGCGGCACGGGGTGGTGGCCGGGGGTCTTGCCGACCTCGATAACGCGCACGTCCGGGGCAAGTTCGTTGAGCAGTTCACGCGGGCCGAGGCGGTCGGCGACGACGACGTCGGCCTGACCGAGCAGCCGGCGGCCGCGGACGGTGATGAGGCCGGTGTCGCCGGGGCCTCCGCCGACGAGGGCGACGGATCCGCGGTGGGCACGCCGGCGGCGCAGCGGCAGGTCGCCGGATTCCAAAGCGGTGGCGACGGCGTCCCGGAGCGCCATGGCGCGGCGCGGGTCTCCCCCGGCGTTGACGGCGATCTTGACGTCGTCCACTTCGGCGACGGCGGGCGTCCAGGCGGCTGAGGATTCGTGGTCGGAGGCGTTGACGCACCAGACGCGCTGCGCCTCGGCGTCGGCTGCCACGCGGGTGTCGACGGCGGGATCGCCGGTGGCGGTCTGAACGAACCAGACGCCGTCGACGTCGTCCGAGCGGTAGATGCGCGGCTCCCAGGTGAGAAGGCCCGCGTCGGTGAGTTCGCGGAGCGCGGGGGTGACTTCGGGGGCAACCACGGTGACGCGGGCACCGGCGTCGAGCAGGCCCTTCGCGCGGCGCGCAGCAACGCGTCCGCCGCCCACCACCAGCACGGGGCGGCCGAGGAGGCGCAGCGCGGTGGGGTAAATGTCCTGAATTGCCATGGATCAACGGTAGGGCTGTGTTACGGGCCCGGCCAACGGCGCGGAAACACCAGTTCACGCAAGGTAATGCTGCGTCACATTGGAACAGGTTGTTAGCGTGCCGCCGTCGCCGGACTACCGGAACGGAAATGTCTGTGACCGGCCCTACAATAACTGGGATCGGGATCTCCGATCGGTCTCAAGTCGGTCTCAACATGGGGGAAGGGGACTCGTTGTCTCTGCATGAAAACGTCCGTTCGCGGACGCGCCCTGGTCTTTTGACCAGGAGCATTGCCACAGCCGGCAGCATCGCGCTGCTTGCCGGACTTCTGATGGCTCCGGCAGCACAGGCGCTGCCGATGGAAACAGGCGCAGTCACGGAGCCCGCACCGGCTCCGGTTGATTCGGCCCCGGCCGATTCCGTGCCGGAAGAAACAGTTCCGGCGGCCGAGGTAACACCGGCGGAAACCGTGCCGGTCGAGGTAACACCGGCGGAACCGCTGCCCACGGAAGTGACGCCGGCCGCTCCTGAAAACCTCAGCATTCCTGTTATTGAGGGGGACCCCGTCGTCGGCGGCACCCTTTCCTCCACAGGAGGTCAGTGGAGCGGGGATGCAGGCTGGATCCAGTACAGCTGGATCATCGACGGCGTTCCCGTCCAGACCGCCGGTCATCCGGTTGGCGAAGCGGATGTCCTGCACCTCGTCCCGGCGATGGCCGGCAAGAGCGTCCAGCTCACGGTTCTGGCGTCGTCGGAGGCCACAGCTCCCGGAACCGAAGCATCAGCAGCGGCCGTCACAGTGCGCACGGCCGCCTTCACGGGCGTTGCCTGGAGCACCCTCGTGACCGGCAGGCCGGCCGTCGGACAGGATCTGTCGTTGAGCGCCCCCCAGTGGGACAACTCAGCCGCCGACGGTGCCGTGACCTACCAGTGGTTCCGCGGCACCTTGGCTATCGAGTCGGCTACCTCCCCGCGCTACACAGTCACAGCCGCCGATGTTGGGGAGAAGCTGTGGGCGAAGATGACCCTGTCCGCCCCGGGCTTCACCTCGGTGGAGCTCTCCTCCGGTCAGGTCACCGGTGTCACTGCGACCTTCATAACCGCACCGGTGCCCACCGTCAGCGGAACCGCCCGCGTGGGCCAGGTGCAGACGGCCAACGCCGGCACGTGGGCTCCCGGCGGCGCGGTGCTGTCCTACCAGTGGTACCGCGGAACGGCCGCCATCACCGGCGCGGTCGCCCGCACTTACACCACCACAGCGGCCGACTACGGGAAGGCCGTCAAAGTGCGGGTCCGGGCAACCAAAGCCGGCTTCGTAACGCTGGACAAGGTCTCCGCCGCGCGCACTATTGCAGCCGGGACGATTGTTGCAACCAAGTCCCTGAGCGTAGTGGGAACCCACCGGTACGGCCAGACTGTGAAGGTATCCCAGGGTTGGCCTGCCGGCACCACCATCCGCTACCAGTGGTACCGGAACGGCGTGGCAGTCAGGGGCGGCACCGGGTATGCCCTCTACCTCAACACCAGCTACATCGGTGCACGGGTGAACGTGAAGGTCACGGTCTCCAAGCCCGGCTATGCAACACGGTCGGTCACCACGGCAACCCGCACAGCTGGCAAGGCACTTATCACCCTGAGGACGGCGCCCAGGGTCACCGGCGGAACGTCGCTGGGCTCCACCCTGACCGCCAACGTTGGCACCTACTCCCCCGCGCCGTCGGCCTACGCATACCAGTGGTACCGCAATGGCGCCACGATCTCGGGCGCGCGCTACCGCACGTACCGCCTCAACGCCGCCGACAATGGCAAGTCGCTCTCCGTGCGGGTCTGGGTAAGCAGGACCTACTACGAGACACGGGCAGTTGGCAGTGCCGCCGTGAGACTCCCGGTATGGGCTGTGACAGTGCTCCGCGGCGACGGCACGTACCGGGTCGGGACCCAGATCAAGCCGGGGCTGTACAAGGCGACTGGAACAGGCAACGGCTGCTATTGGGAACGGCTCAGCGGCTTCTCCGGCAGCTTCAGCCAGATCAAGGCCAACTACTTTGGCTCCGCCCGGACATACGTTCAAATCCTTCCCGGGGACGTCGGGTTCCGGTCAAGTGGTTGTGGCGCCTGGACGACGGTCCCTTCCACGGGGGCACGGGCAACGAGCATCACCAAAGACGGAATCTACCGGGTAGGCATCGACATACTGCCGGGCGACTATGACGGATACGGATCCGGCAGTTCCTGCTACATGGCGCTGCTGACGGGCTTCGGCGGAACCCTTGACGACATCTACGACAACTACTTCGGTTCAGCCTCGGTTATCGCGACCGTTCCGTCCTGGGCCAAGGGTTTCGAAGTCCGCGGCTGCGGCACGTTGATTCGGGAGTGACAGTGACCCGCCGCTGACTCATAGGACAGCAGAAAGCCCGACGGCGAGTATCGCCGTCGGGCTTTCTGGTTCAGTGCCGAGGTGGTTAGCGGGTGCTGCCTGCCAGGAGGCCGCGGCGCTGGAGCAGGCGCTTTTCGATCGGTGCGAACACCAGGAGTTCGATCAGGATGCCGACCGCCAGGATCAGGAGGATCGCGGACATCACGATGGTCATGTCGGCGAGGTCGCGGCCCTGGTTCAGCATGGAGCCTAGGCCGAAGCCGATGGTGCCGCCCACCGCGATGATCTCAGCGGCCATGAGCGAACGCCAGGAGAAGGCCCAACCCTGCTTCAGGCCGCTGAGGTAGCCCGGAAGTGCGGCGGGGAGGATGATCTGCACTGCCATCTGCAGCCGCGACGCGCCCAGGACGGTGCCCACGCTGCGGTACTGCGGCGGGATCTGGTCCACACCGGAGATCAGGCCGTTGATGATGGACGGGATGGCGCCCATGAACACCACGAAGTACACCGTGGCGTCGGTGAGGCCGAACCAGATGATGGCGGCCGGCACCCAGGCCACCGACGGCAGAACCTGCAGGCCGGAAATCAGCGGCCCGAACGCCCTGCGCAGCGGCGCCACCTGGGCCAGGAGCAGCCCGACCGGTGTGGCGATCGCGACGCTGATCAGGAACCCCAGAAGCCCGCGCTGCAACGATGTCCAAACGGCCTCCTGCAGCGACCCCTCGGCCCACAGCGTGCCGAACTGCTCCAGCACATCCATGGGACCGGGCACCTGGTCGCGGCGCTTGAGGCCCAGCGAGACATAGAACTGCCAGATGATGATCAACACCACGACCGCGGCGACCGGCAGCAGGATCCGGCTCCACTCGATGCGCGCCTTGCGAACCGCATCCGACTGCAGCGAGTCCAGCCCGGACTCGAGTTCTCGCAGGTCCGCCGAGCCGGTGGAGGACCGGGTCAGCGCCGCGTGGATTTTCTCACCGGTGGAGGACACAGCGCCGGATGCCGCCCAGGGAGTGGCATCTGAGGCATCGCCCGAGGGACCCGACGCGAGCTCGCGAGCGTTGGGAAGGCCGTTGCCGCTGTCGGAGCGGGACGCAATGCTGCCTGCAGCATCGCCGTCCCGCGAAGGGGCGGGGGCGGCATCCGGCGCGGAGTCAGAAAGAAACTTACTTGGCATGGCGGCGGATCTCCTCTCGCAGCCGGGCGGTGATGACCCCGGTCAGCTGCCCGGCAAGACCGGCGTCGGTACGGTGTTCTTCGGTGACTTCCCATTCCTGCACCACGCGGCCGGGGCGGGACGACAGCAGCAGGACGCGCTGGCCCAGGCGGACAGCCTCGCGGACGTTGTGGGTCACAAAGACGATGGTGCGCCCGGTTTCCTTCCAAATCCGCTCGAGTTCGTCGTGCAGCAGGTCGCGGGTGATGGCGTCCAGCGCCGCAAACGGCTCATCCATGAGCAGCAGCTGGCGGTCCTGTGCGAGCGAGCGGGCCAGCGCCACGCGTTGGCGCATGCCGCCGGACAGCTCGTGCGGACGCCGGTCCGCGGCCTCGGCCAAGTGGACCAGTTCCAGCAGTTCGGCCGCCTTGACGCGCCCCTCCGCCTTGCCCACGCCGCGCAGCTTCAGCGCCAGCTCCACGTTCTCGCGGGCAGTGAGCCACGGGAACAGGGCAGAGTCCTGGAACATGAAGGCGGCGCCGTCGCTGGGCACCTCCAGGGCGCCCGACGTCGGGAGCTCCAGTCCCGCCATGATGTTCAGCAGGGTGGACTTGCCACAGCCGGACGCACCGAGGAGGGCGACGAACTCGCCCTTGCCGATGGTGGCGTTGACGTCGTCCAGCACCGGGGCGCCTTCGCCGAAGCGCTTGCCCAGGTTCTCCAGTACGACTGGCATGGTCCCGTCCTTTGTTTTCGAGGTGCAGTAAATGCGGCGGTGCAGATGCGGGGCGGGCTAGTCCCGGCCCAGCCCTGCAGCCGAGGTTATTTCCGTGGACACTGCGTTCAGCGCCCGGAGGTCGAAGAGGCCGCTGAGGTCGGCCTGCTTGGTGGTGCCGGCATCCACACCGTCCTGCAGAAGCTTCTTGTAGGTTCCCGCCAGCGGGTCCACGGTGAAGACGATGTTTTTCAGCGAGCGGTCAATGACATTCTGCGCCAGTGCCTTGCCGGCGTCCTGTTTGAGGGCGGCGTTGACGACGGCGGACTTCTCGGCGGACGGGGTGTCATGGAGCCACTTCACGGCTTCGACATGGCCTTTGAGCAGGGCCTCGACCGTCTGCGGGTGCTCGGCGGCGAACTTCTTGTTCACGATCAGGATGGTGGTGGGGAACTCGCCCGGCTTTCCGGTCAGCGACCCGTCCCACAGGTCCTTCTCGTCCACCAGGACCTTCGCCCCGGCCTGCAGCACCAGACGGGACGCCCACGGCTCGGGCAGCCACGCGCCGTCGAGCTTGCCGTCCTGGAACAGCTTCAAAGTCTGGGCGTTCTCGGTGGGGTTGATGGCAACGTCCCCGCCGCCGTCGGGAGTGGTCTTGTAACCCTGCTTGCCCAGCCAGGCGCGGAGCGCCACATCCTGGGTGCCGCCCAGCTGCGGGGAGGCCAGGGTCTTGCCCTTGAGGTCGGCCGCGGACCTGATCTCCGGCTTCACCACGAGCTGCGCGCCGCCGGAAGCCGCCCCGGCGATGACGCTGACGGACTCGCCCTTGCTCTTGACGAAGGAATTGATGGCCGGGTTCGGACCGATGTAGGTGGCGTCGATCGCGCCGGCGTTCAGCGCCTCGATGGCGGCCGGACCGGCGTTGAACACCTGGGTGCTGAGCTTGGTGCTGCCCAGGTTCTTGGCAATGAGGCCTTGCTTCACTCCGACGAGCGCCGGTGCGTGGGTGATGTTTCCGAAGTAGCCCAGCTTCAGCTCCGCCGCCGGGGTTCCGGCCCCGTCCGTGGCCGCCGAGGCATTCGAATCCCGGGCCACCGCCGACGCAACAACCGCTCCAACACTGATCAGCAGGACCAGGCCGACGGCCAGTGCGACTTCCAGGGCGCGGCGGCGCTTGGGCGTCTGGCTTTCGCCGGCCACAATGCGGGTCATGCCCGGCCTGGAAGTACTCATGGATTCACCATAGGGACTGGCATAAACACGGTTCAACGGAGCGGAAACCCGGGGTCACGCACGTTCATGCAGCGTCACATTCAGCCACAAAATCGGCTTGCCCGTGCGCCCTTAAGATTTCAGGGCTAATCCCCCTTGACATTAACAAGCTGGCGCAGCCGGTGCCGTACCTTCACGAGGTCCGCGGCGTCGTGCATGACCTGGTCGATGGGCTTGTAGGCGGCCGGGATCTCGTCGATGAACGCCTCGGTGGCCCGGAACTCGATGCCGTGCATGGCCTCCTTCAGCTGGGCCAGCGAGAACGTCTTGCGCGCCGCGTTACGGGAATACTCCCTTCCGGCACCGTGAGGCGAGGAGTTCAGGGAAGCGGTGTTGCCGAGTCCCTCCACCACGTAGGAGGCTGTCCCCATGGACCCCGGGATCAGGCCGGGGTCACCGGCTTCGGCCTTGATGGCGCCCTTGCGCGACACCCAGACCGACTTTCCGTAATGCGTTTCCTGCTGGGTGAAGTTGTGGTGGCAGTTGATCCGCTCCGTCTCCTTGACCGTTCCGCCGACCCAGTCACCGAACTGCCGGATCACGCGGTCCATCATCTCCTCGCGGTTCAGCAGGGCGAAGTGCTGGGCCCAGCGCAGCTCCTTGATGTACCGCGTGAATTCCGGTGTGCCCTCCTCCAGGTACGCGAGGTCCGGGTCCTCCAGGGTGATGCGCTTGTCCCTTGCGACTCCCTGCGCCACCCTGATGTGGTGCTGGGCGATCTTGTTGCCGATCCCCCGGGAGCCGGAGTGCAGGAACAGCCAGACGGCGTCCGTCTCGTCGGTGCACACCTCAATGAAGTGGTTGCCGGAGCCGAGTGAGCCAAGCTGCAGGTCCCACTTCGCCACATACTGCGCCGGGTTGAACCCCGCCTTTTCGGCGCGCCTGTGCAGGTCGGCGATGCGCGGCTCCGCGGTGGCCGTCACTTTGCGGTTGTTGTGACCGGCGGACAGCGGAACGGCACGCTCGATGTTCTCGCGCAGCGGCTTCCGGTCCCGAGGCAGGTCTTTGAGGGAGTATTGGGTCCGTACCGCGATCATGCCGCAGCCGATGTCCACGCCGACGGCGGCCGGAATGATCGCGCCGAGCGTCGGGATGACGGACCCCACCGTTGCGCCCTTGCCCAGGTGCGCGTCCGGCATCAGTGCCAGGTGCGGGTAGATGAAGGGCAGCCGGGAGGTGGTGAGGGCCTGCTCGCGGGTCTTGTCGTCCAGGATCGATGCCCAGTTGATGAGCCGGCTGGTGATGGATTCCATGCTTCGCCTCCCACTGACGATCATGGTGGGCGGGATGCCGGGTGGCAAGGGCAGGCGGCTGACCCGGCTGAACCCTGAACTCGCCGGAACGCAGCGAGGCCGCCGTATCTCTACGGCGGCCTCGCAGGTTTCCGGCGAATTCGGCGGGATCAGATCGAGTAGCGCTCGTCCTCGTGGTCGCCCGGGTGGTCCTTGACCAGGCCGGCGGCGAGGGTGTTGCCGTCGAGCGGGTCGATCACCAGGAACGCGCCCGTGCGGCGGTGGTGCAGGTAGTTCTCGAGCGGCAGCGGGGCGGCGAGCCGGAGCTGCGCGTGCCCGATGTCGTTGAGCTCCAGGCTGGAGGCACCCTCGAGGTTGAAGGTGGCCAGGTCCAGCTTGCCGTTGACGCTGCGGACCAGGGCCTGCACGGTGCGGGTGCCGTGCTTGACCAGGACCTTGGCGCCCTCGCGGAGCGGCTTCGGGGACAGCCAGCACAGCTGCGCGTACAGGTCGGCGGTGCTTTCGCGGACAGTGCCGGCGGCGGCGATGGTGTCACCGCGGGCGACGTCGAACTCCTCGGCCAGCCGGATCGCTACCGACTGCGGGGCGGTGGCTTCTTCCAGCGAGGCGCCGGCGAAGTCGATGCCGGTCACGGTGGTGGTCCGCGGGTCCTGGCCGGGGGTCAGCACACTGACCTTGTCCCCCACCTTCACAGAGCCCTCGGTGATCTGCCCAGCGTAGGCGCGGTAGTCGCGGTACTCTTCGACGTCGAGCCCGCCGGCAACAGCGTCCGGTGCCAGTGCGCCCTGCGGCCGGATCACCAGCTGCACCGGGAAGCGGAAGCTCTCCAGGTGGCTCTCGAGCTCGTCGGCGGCGGGCAGAGTCTCGAGCACCTCGAGCAGCGCCGGGCCGGTGTACCACGGGGTGCGCTCCGAGCGCTCCACCACGTTGTCGCCGTCGAGCGCCGAAACGGGAACCACCAGCAGGTCGGCGATCCCATCGGAGCCCAGGCCCAGCTCACGGCCAACCTTTTGAACGTCGGCCTCGATCTCACGGAACACGGACTCGCTGAAGTCCACCAGGTCGATCTTGTTCACGGCCACGATCACGTGCGCAACGCGCAGCAGCTGCAGCACGGACAGGTGCCGGCGGGTCTGCTCCAGGACACCCTTGCGGGCGTCAATGAGTACGACGACGGCATCCGCAGTGGACGCGCCGGTCACCGTGTTCTTGGTGTACTGAACGTGCCCGGGGCAGTCCGCGAGGATGAAGCTGCGGCGGTCCGTGGCGAAGTAGCGGTAGGCCACGTCGATGGTGATGCCCTGCTCGCGCTCGGCACGCAGGCCGTCGGTCAGCAGCGCCAGGTCGATGCCGCCAGCCGAACCGCCGAAGCCGCGGTCCGAGGACGTGCGGGCAACAGCCTCGAGCTGGTCAGCGAGGATGGCCTTGGAGTCGTGCAGGAGGCGGCCCACCAAAGTGGACTTCCCGTCGTCGACCGATCCGGCGGTGGCGAAGCGGAACAGCGAAGCGGACGCGAGCGGGGCCTCGTCCAGGAGCGCCGCGGCGCGGGCGGTGTCAATGTCGGTAGTCATTAGAAGTAGCCGTCCTTCTTGCGGTCTTCCATGGCGGCCTCAGAGATGCGGTCATCCGCACGGGTGGCGCCACGTTCGGTGATGGTGGAGGCGGCAACTTCGATCACGACGTCGCGCACGGTGGCGGCGGCCGATTCGACGGCGCCGGTGCAGGACATGTCACCGACGGTCCGGTAGCGGACGGTCTTGGTGATGACTTCCTCGTGCGGCAGCGGCTGGGACACCTCGCCCACCGCACGCCACATGCCGTCACGGGCGAAGACCTCGCGGTCGTGGGCGTAGTACAGGCCCGGAAGTTCGATGTTTTCGCGCTCGATGTAGCGCCACACGTCCAGCTCGGTCCAGTTGCTGATGGGGAAGGCACGGACGTGCTGGCCCACGGTGTGCCGGCCGTTGTACAGGTTCCACAGTTCGGGGCGCTGGTTGCGCGGGTCCCACTGGCCGAACTCGTCGCGCAGGCTCAGGATGCGCTCCTTGGCGCGGGCCTTGTCCTCGTCGCGGCGGCCGCCGCCGAAGACGGCGTCGAACTTGTTGGACTGAATGGCGTCCAGCAGCGGGACGGTCTGCAACGGGTTGCGGGTGCCGTCGGCACGCTCGGCCAGCTCGCCGCGGTCGATGAACTCCTGCACGGAGCCGACGACGAGCTTCAGGCCCAGCCGCTCAACGGTCCGGTCGCGGAAGTCGATGACCTCGGGGAAGTTGTGGCCGGTGTCCACGTGCAGCACCGGGAAGGGGACCTTGCCCGGCCAGAACGCCTTGGTGGCCAGGTGCAGCATGACTACGGAGTCCTTGCCGCCGGAGAACAGCAGCGCCGGCTTCTCGAACTCGGCCACAACCTCGCGGATGATGTGGATCGCTTCGGATTCGAGGGTGTCCAGGCTGGAGAGGCGCGTGGATTCAGCGGCGTCGGTCACCAGGGTGGGCTCCTCAGTAATGAAAGTGCTCATACGTGTAGTCCGCATTCTGTCTTGTTGGTTCCTGCCCAGCGGCCGGCGCGGGGGTCCTCGCCGGCGGCCACCTTGCGGGTGCAGGGCTGGCAACCGATGGAGGGGTAGCCCTGGGACAGGAGCGGGTTGACGGGCAGGAGGTTGTCGTCGGAGTACTGGACCAGCTGGTCGAACGTCCAGGCGGCCATCGGGTTGACCTTGACCAGGCCGTTGGCTTCGTCCCAGGTCACCAGCGGCGTGTTGGTGCGGGTGGGGGCCTCGTCGCGGCGGACGCCGGTGAACCAGAGTTCGTAGCCGGCGAGCGTGCGGCGGAGCGGGGCCACCTTGCGGAGGGCGCAGCACTGCGCGGCGTCACGGGCGAACAGGTCCTTGCCCAGGAGCCGGTCCTGCTGCTCCACGGTGTTCTCCGGGAGTACCTCAACCACGTTGACGCGGAGGTTCGCGGCCACCTCATCGCGCGTGGCGTAGGTCTCCGGGAAGTGGTAGCCGGTCTCGAGGAACAGGACGTCGACGCCGGGAAGCTGGTCGGCAACCAGCGCCGGCAGGACGGCGTCGGCCATGGAGCAGGCGACGGCGACGGCGGGCATGTCGAAGTTGCGCTCCACCCAGGCGATGACGTCGCGGGCCGGGGCGTCCCAGCCGAGCTCGGCGGCGCCGGCCTCGGCCAGAGCCTTCAGCTCTTCGGCGGAGCGGAGTGCGGTGGTCACTGGAGTGCCTCCTCGTCAGCTGCGTGGGCCCACTCGGCGAAGGTCTGGCCTTCGGCACGGTCGGCGACGAACTTGCGGACAACACGCTCGACGTAGTCGGGCAGGTCGGCGACGTAAACCTTCAGGCCGCGGACGGTGCGTCCCAGGCCGGCCTCGTCGCGTTCAACGGAAGCCAGCCCGCCGCCCAGGTGGACCTGGAAACCCGGGGTGGGGTCGCCGTCGGGCGTGGGAAGCATCATGCCCTTGAGCCCGATGTCCGCGGTCTGGATGCGGGCGCAGGAGTTGGGGCAGCCGTTGATGTGCAGCGACAGTGCTTGCGGGAGCTGGCCGCTGTCCGCGAGGTCGGCGAGGCGGCGTTCCAGCTCGGCGACGGCGGTGGCCGCGGTGACCTTGGTTTCCACGATGGCCAGCTTGCAGTATTCGATGCCGGTGCAGGCGATGGTGCCACGGCGGAACACGGACGGGCGGGCAGACAGGCCCAGGGCGTCGAGTTCGGCCACAAGCGGCTCCACCTCGTCCTTGGGAACGTCCAGCACCACGAGCTTCTGGTGCGGGGTGGTGCGCAGGCGGTAGGAGCCGCGGGCCTCGAGGGTGTCGGCGAGCTTGACCAGCTGCGCTCCGGAGAGGCGGCCGGCAATGGGGGTGGCACCGATGAAGAACTTGCCGTCCTTCTGCTCGTGCACGCCCACGTGGTCGCCCGGGGTGGAGGGCTTGGGCGCGGCAGGGCCATCAGCCAGCTTGTAGCCGAGGTATTCGTCCTCAAGGATTTGGCGGAACTTCTCCGGACCCCAGTCGGCCATGAGGAACTTCAGGCGGGCCTTGGTGCGCATGCGGCGGTAGCCGTAGTCACGGAAGATGCTGGTGACGCCGAGCCACACGTCCGCGGCCTGCTCCGGCTTGACGAAGGCGCCCAGGCGCTTGCCCAGCATCGGGTTGGTGGAGAGGGCGCCGCCGGCCCAGAGGTCGTAGCCGATGCCGAGTTCGGGGTGCTTGACGCCAACGAGGGCGAAGTCGTTGATCTCGTGCACCACGTCCTGGCTGGGGTGGCCGGTGATGGCGGTCTTGTACTTGCGCGGCAGGTTGGACAGCAGCGGGTTGCCGATGAACCGCTCACCCAGCTCTTCGATGAGCGGGGTGGGGTCAATGATCTCGTCCTTGGCGATGCCGGCCACGGGCGAGCCGAGGATGACGCGCGGAACGTCGCCGCAGGCTTCGGTGGTGGACAGGCCGTTGCTCTCGAGGCGGCGCCAGATCTCCGGAATGTCCTCGACGCGGATCCAGTGCAGCTGGATGTTCTGGCGGTCCGTGAGGTCCGCGGAATCGCGTGCGAAGTCCACGGAAATCTGGCCGATGACGCGCAGCTGCTCGGTGGTCAGCGCGCCGCCGTCGATGCGGACGCGGAGCATGAAGTACTTGTCCTCAAGCTCGTGCGGCTCCAGGGTTGCGGTCTTGCCGCCGTCGATCCCGGGCTTGCGTTGGGTGTACAGGCCCCACCAGCGGAAGCGGCCGTGCAGGTCCTGGCCGGGGATGGCGTCGAAGCCTTCCTTGGCATAGATGGACTCGATACGCTCGCGGACGTTGAGGCCGTCGTCTTCCTGCTTCCAGGTTTCGTTGGCGTTCAGCGGGGTGGTTCCGTCCACCTTCCACTGGCCGTGAGGCTTGGCGGCGGGTCGGGAGGCACGGGCTGGGCGCGCGGGCTTGTCCGTGGCCGCTCCGGCTAGAGCTGTATCAGTCATGCATCGACTGTAGGGCCGCCCCGAAATACGTCACAAAGGCCCGGAAATGCTAAGTCACCTAAGGAAACATTTCGTCATGACTCGCCGGGAGGCCTTGAACGGCGCCGTCGGCTGTGCTTCGGACGGCTGTGGCTCCCCCGCTTTTCAGGACCTGACGGCGTGGGCCGCCAGCGCGGCGTCGTACCGTTCCAGCGCGATCTCCGCGAGCACCGGCGAGGGCAGCAGCGGCTCGGTCACCAGGTCCGCCCCGGCCTTGGCGAGCTGGTCGTGGAAGAAGCCCGGCGCAAGGAGGTACGAGGCCACCACCACGCGGCCGCCAACGCTCACGCCCCCGGCCGACTCCCCCGCCCCGGCGCCGCCCGCGGCTTCCTCGCGGAGCATGGCGACGGCTTCCGGCACGGACGGCTTGGCCGAGGCACCGTACGCCGGGACGATCCGGTTGGAGCGCAGGGCCCTCAGCTGGTCAGCCAGTTCCTCGACGCTGACCGCGGCGTTCGGGTTGGACGATCCGGCGGCGGCGAGCACGATCGCGTCGTTGTCCGTAACCCCGGATTCCCGCAGCCGCTGGTCCAGCAGGGCGGCGAGGCGCGGGTCGGGTCCCAGCGGACCCGCGGCCGCGGTGCCCGGCCGGCTCTTGACGGCCTTCGCGATATCCACCTTGACGTGGTAGCCCACGCTGAGCAGCAAGGGCACGACGACGGCGGAAATACCGGCGGCCGGCTCGCCGGCGGCAGCACCGCCGTCGGCCGCTGCAACAGAGCCGGGGTCCGCCGGGAGCCCGGCCACCACGTCCACCAGATCGGGCTGCTGGACGTCCACATAAGCTTCGCGGACGTCGAGCCCCGGACGCAGCGCGGCGATGGCGTCGCGGAGGGCGTTGACCTCGGCGGCTCCTTGCGCGTTGGAGGTCCCATGGGCACAGGCGATCAGGATCGGGCTATTCATAGGGGCTAGCGTAACGTTGGAGCTGCACTGTCCGCCCCTTGAAATATGCCGGGACGCTCCATGACATTCTCTTTTGACATCGCCCTGGCATGGCTGGACCTGGCCGGCATCTTCTTTTTCGCGGTGTCCGGATCGCTGCTCGCCGCGCGGAAGCAGTTCGACCTCCTCGGGTCCCTGCTGCTCGCCTCCCTGGTCTCGTTGGGCGGCGGTGTGATCCGCGACATCATCCTCAACTCCGGCCCGCCCGCCGCGTTCAGCAACCCGGCCTACCTGGTGCCGCCGCTGCTGGCCACCGGGCTGGTGTACTTCCTGTTCTCCAGCGTGCAGCGCTACACCTCGCTCCTCACCCTGTTCGACGCCGCCGGCCTGGCCCTGTTCTGCATCACGGGGACACTCAAGGCGCTTTCCTTTGGCATGAATCCCACTGCGGCCGTCCTGCTTGGGGTCACAACCGCGGTGGGCGGCGGCCTGCTGCGCGACATCACCGCCAATGTGGTGCCCCAGCTATTCGATGCCCGGGATCTGTACGCGCTGCCCGCCTTCCTGGGCGCCGGACTCACCACAGTCCTCTGGCTGCTGGGTGCGTTCAACGCCCTCTCGGCATTCGCCGTGGCGGCCCTGGTCTTCGCGTTCCGGGTGGTGGCCTGGCGCCGGTCATGGCGCATCCCGCTGGCTGTCCGCGGGTGGCACCGGCTGGGCTTGGAACCCGGCAATTCGAGGGGCCGGGATTAGCTAGGATAAGAGCCATGACTGACATGTTCCTCGAGAAGTTCCGTGCGCTTGTTCCGAAGTATCTCGAAGACGAATGGCAGGAAGAGGACGGGCTGTCCGCCGAGGAACTGGACGCGGAGCTCGCCGACCACAAATTCACCATCCCCCTGGTACTGCGCGAGTTCTACCTTGCATTGGGCGGGTGCGAGGACCTCATGGAGGCCTACCACTACTTCTGGGACCCCGAGGAACTCGAGGTGGACGACGAAGGCTTCCTTATGTTCCTTGAGGACGAGGAAGAAAACTTCACCTGGGGCTTCCGCACGGGCGACCTGAGCGTCCCCGACCCCATCGTCTACCGCCGGAACAACGCCCGCGGCCAGTGGAAGAGCGAGGAAGGCACCTTCTCGGAATTCGTCTTCGACATGTTCGAGTGGGCCTTCACCGACGAGGACTAGTTCCTGCTGGGCCGTCGTGACCCTGTTTGACCCCGTCCGGGCCGCGACTCGCCGCTTTCGTCGGCGTGTCGCGGGGCTCCCGGCCGCAAAGTAGGTCACGACGGCGTCACTCTGGAGCAAACCTGCCCAGTGCCCGCAGCTGGAGTACCGCACGGACCTCTTCCACCATCGCCTCGGGGTGATACACCACGTCGTCGTAGTAATAGCGGAGCGTGAGAAAGCCCCCGCGCATGCCGGAGTTGTTCCTCCGGTGATCCTTCTTAACCTGGCGGGGTTCAAAGTGCGTAGACCCGTCCAACTCCACCACGAGGCATTCCTCAACCAGGCAGTCAACCTCGCCCACCCCGGGCAGGGGAACATGCATTCGGACTTTGAGTCCGGCCCGGACAAAGTGCGCATGGGCCAGCACCTCCAACACGGAGTCTGATCGCGGAATCAGCAGACCCAGCACCGCGCGGGCGCGGCCATTCCTGTTCCCAATGAGTTTGTCCCTCAGGAAGTCGGCGGATATCTCGCCCCGACCGGTGGCTTACTGTACCAGCGCGAGCGCTTCAAGCTCCGGGAGGCACCTCAGCGCATGCAGTAGCACGTCGGCCAAACCCGCCACCGGAAAGCCGGGTGGGGTTGGGTGCCCACATGGTGCGTGGTCAATGATCCCGGGCTTGGGCACCCCGTTGCCGCAACTCAGGTGAACCTCGCCGGGCGGGTGAAGGGCCCACAGGCTGTAGAAGGGGGCCGCCGACACGCACGTGAGCCTGCCGTTCGCCCTAAAGGCGGCCAGGACGCCGTCGTCCGCGGTGTGCAGTGCGTAGACTCCCCGCAGCGGCCGGTACAGTTGCCCGGAATCCACGGCAGCCTCAATGGCGGGACGGCGGAACCCGGCACGCAGCAGATCGCCCCTTTTGGCCGCTCCCCCGCGGCGAACCAGATATTTCTCAAGGTCCATCGCTCCACGGTGCGCGCGCCCGGGGCCGTTGGGGAGCCGCAGGTTTGCCTATGTGCACAAAGCAGACACGGTCCGTCATGACCCGTTTTCACAGCGGGCTCCTAAGTACGCCGCATGTTGACGGCGTGTCTTCCAGGGCGGGTGACCAAACAGGGTCAGGACGGCGGGCCTCGAAGGAGTGAGCGCTGTGACACGCCGCTTAACAAGAGATTTGTGGATGTGACAAACCTGTCATAGAGTGTTTCTCGGATCCACTGAATGCCTCCGGTGGATCTGATGCGAACGGAGAGACGGCCCCGGTTCCGCGCAGCGTTTGACTCATTTACGCTGCAGGGAAACGGGGCCGTTCCGTTTAAGCCGGATAAGCCAGAAGGGCCCGGCACCTCACGGATACCGGGCCCAAAGCGATGCCAAGTTAGCTGGCGCGGTCCACCACGGCATGCGCGAAGCTGGACAGCGAGGCCTTCACAACACCCTCGGGCAGCGGGGCCAGCGCGGCGATGGCCTCGGCCGCCCACGCGCGGGCCACTACCCAGGACTCCGCCGCGACGGGGTGCTCGCGCAGCCCGGCGACGGCTTCGGCGAGGGCCTCATCCGAGGAGAGGTCGCCGTCGATCAGCTTGAGAAGTTCGACGGCGGACTGGTCACCTTCCGCCGCGGCCTTACGGAGCAGCAGCACAGGCAAGGTGGGAACGCCTTCACGCAGATCCGTGCCCGGGGATTTGCCGGATTTGACCTTGACACCCGTGACGTCGATAACGTCGTCGGCAAGCTGGAAGGCGACGCCCACCTTCTCGCCGTACTCCACCAGGATGTTCTCGTAGGCCTCGTCGGCGCCGGAGAAGATAGCGCCGAACTGGCCTGAGGCCGCCACCAGTGAACCGGTCTTGTCCGCGATCACGGACAGGTAGTGCTCCACCGGGTCCTCGTCCGGGCGCGGCCCCACGGTTTCGTGCAGCTGGCCGAGGCACAGCCGCTCGAAGGTGCGGGCCTGGATGCCGAGCGCGCGGCCGCCCAGCTCGGACACGAGGATGGACGCGCGGGCGAAGATCAGGTCGCCGGTGAGGACGGCCACTGAGTTGCCCCAGACTTCGTGGGCCGTGGGGGCGCCCCGGCGGAACGGCGCTGAGTCCATCACGTCGTCGTGGTACAGCGTGGCCAGGTGAGTCAGCTCAACGACGACGGCGGCCTGCACCACGGAGGGCAGCGACGCGTCACCCAGGTGGGCGCAGAGCAGAGTCAGCAGGGGGCGGATGCGCTTGCCGCCGGCTTCCACGAGGTGACGCGACGTTGCGTCAGCCAGGGGGTCGGAGTTGGCGATGGCTTCGCGGAGTTTCTTCTCCACCCGGGCCAGATTGGTGGTGAGGGCAGGACCCAGGTCGGGGTCTTCCGCGATGGCCGCGAAACCTGCCGGCAGCTGCAGTCCGGTGGCGATGGCAGTGGTGTTGAGGCTGGGTTCGGAGTCCGGCAGGCCATGCCCGGCGTGCGTCCAGCTGTGGTTCGCGGAGTTGGTCACGGGTTAACCCTAACTTTTTGTTGCGGAAACCGCTGATTTGGAGCCGGAGGGGGCAAGGACGGAGGTGTTGGAGGTGGCCGGGACCAGCAGTTCGAGGAGGCGGATCACGCGGTCTTCGAAGCCCTTGGCCGACGGGTCGGTCAGGTTGGCCAGCAGCCGGACCACGAAGCGCATCAGCACCGGAATGGGCATCCCGGTCCGCAGCGCCAGCTTCATGACAGCGGGCTTGCCGATCAGCGCGGCGAAGGCACGCCCCAGCGTGAAGTGGGATCCCCACTGTTCACGCACATAGTCCGCGTACCCCGAGAGGCGGGCGTCGGCGTCGGACGCGTTCCAGCCCCCGGAGGCGGGCCGGCTGCAAGCAGACCCACTGGCGTCAATGATGAACTCGGCCGCGAAGCGGGCGGACTCCATGGCGTAGGAGATACCCTCGCCGTTGAACGGGGACACCATCCCGCCGGCGTCGCCGAGGAGCAGCAGGCCGGGCGAGTAGTGCGGGGTGCGGTTGAAGCCCATGGGCAGGGCGGCGCCGCGGATCTCCCCCACCTGGTTCTCCGGGGTGAAGCCCCACTCGGCGGGCATGCCGGCGGTCCACTCGCGGAGCACCTGCTTGTAGTCCAGCTTGCCGAATTCCTTGGAGGAGTTGAGGATGCCGAGGCCCACGTTGGAGGTGCCGTCGCCGACGCCGAATACCCAGCCGTAGCCGGGCAGGAGCTTGCCGTCGCGGCCGGGAAGTTCCAGCCAGCCTTCCATCCAGTCGTCGTCGTGCCGCGGCGAGGTGAAGTAGGTGCGGACGGCGACGCCCAGGGGCCGGTCGTCGCGCTTCTGGATGCCGAGGGAGACGGCGGTGCGGGTGGAGTTGCCGTCGGCAGCAAGCACGACGTCGGCGCTGAAGTCGAGCGTCTCCCCCGTCTTCCGTCCGGACTCGTCCAGGATCGCTGCGCGCGCACCGGTCACCCGGCCGTCACCGTTGCGGAGCGCCTCCGTCACGCTGTGGCGTTCCAGAACAGTGGCGCCGGCCGCCTGCGCGTGCCGGGCGAGTTCCTCGTCAAAACCCAGGCGGGTGCGGATCAGGCCGTACTGCGGGAAATCGGACACCTCGGGCCACGGAAGTTCGATGCTGCGGCCGCCGGCGAGCAGGCGCAGCCCCTTGTTCCGGCGCCAGCCGTCCTGTTCAGGGTGCGGCAGGCCCAGCTTCTGGATCTCGCGGACAGCCCGCGGAGTGAGGCCGTCGCCGCACACTTTTTCGCGCGGAAAACTGGTTTTCTCCAGGACCGTGACCTCGATGCCGGCTTTGGCGAGGTAATACGCGGCGGTGGATCCGGCGGGACCCGCGCCAACAATCAGTACTTTCACAGTGTCAGCGGGCGGTCCGCGGGAGGTTGCGGCGCAGTTTGGCCACCGGGCCGGTGTGGGCTGCGATGGCTTCCGCCGAGCCGTTGCCCGTGCGGGGCTTGTGGGCACGGTGGACGGCCACGATGCCGCCGCTCAGGTTGCGGTAGGTGACATCTTCCCAGCCGGCGTCCTGCAGCCATGCGGCGAGGTTGTCCTGGTCCGGCCAGGCCCGGATGGACTCGGCGAGGTAGACGTACGCATCCGGGTTGGAGGACACCTTGGTGGCAATGGCCGGCAGGGCGCGCATGAGGTACTCGGTGTACATGGTGCGCCACAGCGGAACGACGGGCTGGGAGAACTCGGCGATGACCAACTTGCCGCCCGGCTTGGTCACCCGGAGCATCTCGGCCAGGGCCTTCTTGGGCTCGTTGACGTTGCGCAGGCCGAAGGAGATGGTGCTCGCATCGAAGACGTTGTCGGCGAAGGGCAGGTTGGTGGCGTCACCGGCGATGAAGTCGATGTCGGGGCGGCGGCGCTTTCCGACCTTGAGCATGCCGAGGGAGAAATCGCAGGCCACCACGTCTATGCCTGCATCGGCATATGGCTCGCTGGAGGTTCCTGTTCCGGCGGCCAGGTCCAGTACCCGCTGGCCGGCCCGCACGTCCATGGCTTCGACCACAACCTTGCGCCACCGGCGCGTCTGCCCCATCGAGAGGACATCGTTGACGACGTCGTATTTGGGTGCGACGTCGTCAAACATCGTGGCTACTTCGTCCGGACGCTTATCCAAGGATGCTCGGTTCACCATGTCATTGTCTCAAAAGTTCCGCAGGCTCCGTGACACGGCCGCCGCCGGGCGTGGTGGCCCGGCTGGGTTACTGCGAATCACCGTGGGGCCCAAGTGATTCAGAGTAGTGTTGACCCATCATGACCAGCACGCTCCGCACCCTGACAGTCCCTTTGGATGGAGACTCGGCTCCCGAGGGGCTGCCGTCGTATCTGGTCCGCGATGACGTTCTGTGCTGGACCCGGCGCGAGGCCGGCCTGGTGGGCTTCGGCGAGGCGGCGCGCTTCACCGCCACGGGCCCCGAGCGGTTCCTCGAGGCGGACATCTGGTGGCGCCACCTGGTCATCGAGGCAGACATCACCGACCATGTGGAATGCCCCGGCACCGGCCCGGTGGCGTTCGGGTCCTTCGCATTCTCCAAGGCTTCAGACCACCAATCCCGCCTGATCGTGCCGGAGATCGTGGTGGGCGTCCGGGACGGCCGCGCCTGGCTCACCCAGATAAAGGCCGACGACGGCGAACTCACCGAGGCGGGCGCGTTCGCCGCCCTGAAGGGGTGGCTGGAGTCGGACCCGGCCGACGCCGTCGTACTTCCGGACCCGCCCGCGCGTCCGGATCAGACCACGCTGAAAACCGGATCCCTCAGCGAAGAGGACTGGATGGCCGCCGTCACCGCCGGCGTCGCCGAGATCCGCACCGGGAAACTGGAGAAGCTGGTGCTGGCCCGGGACGTCGTAGCGACGGTCCCCGAGGGCGTGAACGCCGCCGAGGTACTGCGACAGCTGGCCGGCCGGTACCGGGAATGCTGGACCTACGGCGTGGACGGCCTCGTGGGGGCGACGCCAGAAATGCTGATCCAGGTGGAGGGCCGCACGGCCCAGGCCCGGGTGCTCGCCGGGACGCTGGACCGCCGGGACGCCGTGGGCGAGGCCGGGCTGCCGCTGGAGTATGCCGAGCGGGTCCTGGCCGGCTCGGAGAAGCAGCGGCACGAGCACGAGATCGCCATCCAGTCGCTGACCACCCAGCTCGCACCCTTCTCCGAGGCCATGAATGCGCACGACGAGCCGTTCATCCTGGAGCTGCCCAACGTGTGGCATCTCGCATCCGACGTTAAGGCCGAGCTCGCCGAGGTTGAGGGCCACGTCCCCACCTGCCTGGCGCTGATCAATGCGCTCCACCCCACTGCCGCCGTGTGCGGCACGCCAACGCAGGTTGCGGGGGCACTGATCCGGAAACTCGAGCACCTGGACCGGGGACCATATGCCGGGCCGGTGGGCTGGCTTGACGCGGCGGGCAACGGCGAGTGGGGCATCGCGCTGCGCGGCGCCGTGATCGAGACCCCCACTACCGTTCGGCTATATGCCGGGTGCGGCATCGTCGAGGGATCGCAGCCGGAGGCGGAGCTGGCGGAGACGTGGGCCAAATTCCGGCCGATGCTGGAGTCGCTGGGGATCAGCAGCTGATTCGCTCCGGGCGGACATCTGCGCACCCTTTGACCGAGCCCAGCGCGTCCGGGATCCCGGACAGGCCTAAGATTAAAGCCCTTGAAAAACGCTGTAGTTTAGTTATCAAATAGTGAAACTTAGTTTTCTGTGATGCACATCTCCTCTTCGGCGATACACTATGAACCGATTTAGTTCCGCATACCCCTGCAACAAAAGGTAATCAAATGCAGCTCATGTCCCGTGCCACGGCCAAATTCAGCGCCAAGGCAGCCGCAATCCTCGCCGTCGGGGCCATCAGTCTCACCGCTTGCGGCGGCGGAAGCTCCACCCCGGCTGCCACCAGCAGCAGCGGCGTGCAGCTCATCAATGCCGGAAAGCTCACCATCTGCTCCGACGTCCCCTACGAGCCCTTCGAATTCCAGAAGGATGGCAAGATCGTGGGCTTCGACATGGACATCGCCGGCGAACTGGCGAAGGACATGAAGGCCGAAGTCAACGTGGTGGACAGCTCCTTCGAGGCCATCGAGACCGGCACCGCACTCACCGGCTGCGACGTCTCCATCTCCTCCGTTTCCATCACGGATACCCGCAAGGCCCTCATGGACTTCTCCGACCCCTACCTGAACGACGACCTGACCCTCGTGGCATCCGAGGCCTCCGGCATCACGAACATCGACGGCGCCAAGGGCAAGAAGGTTGGCGTCCAGCAGGCCACCACGGGGGCCAAGTACGCCAAGGACAAGGGCCTCGACGCGCAGCAGTTTGAGGACACCGGCCTCCTGGTCCAGGCCCTCAAGGCGGGCACCATCGATGCCGCCCTGGGCAACCAGTCGGTCCTCGGGTACGCCATCAAGGATGACTCCAAGTTCAAGCGGGTCGAGAACTACGCCACCGGGGAAAAGCTCGGCATCGCGGTCAAGAAGGGCAACACCGCCATGCTCGACCAGGTCAACACGACGCTGAAGCGCCTGACCGACGACGGAAGCCTCAAGAAGTTCGAGACCAGCTGGTTCGGCGAAGCCACCAAGTAGCCGGCGCGCCTGACACCTACGCGGCAGGGGCCTCGTCCGGGATCTGTTCAACAGTCCGTGCGAGGCCTCCACTGCGCAAAACGAATGTGAGTACACCATGGCAATGACCGCACGACAGCGGGCCAGAGTAAGTCTGTACGTCCAGGCAGGGATTTTTGTTGTGGCCGTGGCCGCACTGATCCTGGCCACCGACTGGAAGACCCTCACCACCAACGTCTTCAACTTCGGCAAGATCGGCCCGATGTTCCCGGACATCTTCTTCTCGGGCCTGAAAAACACCCTGATCTACACGTTCCTGGGGTTCGTCGTGGGCCTGTCCGGGGGCCTGCTGCTGGCCCTCATGAAGCTCTCCAGCTTCCCGTTGTACCGCTGGATCGCCACCGGTTACATCGAATTCTTCCGCGGCATCCCGGCGCTGCTGGTCTTCATCGCCTTCGGCTACGGCGTTCCCCTGGCGTTCGGTGTCCAGTGGAACGTGGCCGTCGTGGTGATGGTTTCGCTGGGCATGGTGGCGGCCGCCTACATCGCCGAGACACTTCGTGCCGGGCTGCAGGCCGTGCCCAAGGGCCAGACGGAAGCCGCGCGGTCGCTGGGCATGCCGCAGTGGCGCGCCATGGTCACGATCGTCATCCCGCAGGCCTTCAGGATTGTCCTGCCGCCGCTGACCAACGAGGTCATCCTGCTGACCAAGGACTCCTCGCTGATCTACGTGCTGGGCCTGACGGCGGCACAGTACGAACTCACCAAGTTCGGCCGCGACGGCATTTCCAGCCTCGGTGCAGGGCTCACCCCGCTCCTCGTGGCGGGTGCGTTCTACCTCGTGGTCACCATCCCGCTGAGCCTCCTGGCCCGGAAGTTCGAAAGCCGCTCCGCGCGGACCAAGCGTTAGGCAGGGAAGTCATGAACGACGTCGAAATTCACTCCCGCACCCAAAGCGGGCGCGTCCACGCCGCCGGTGTGGCCATCAAGGGCCTGCGCAAGTCGTACGGCTCCAACGAGGTCCTCAAGGGCATCAGCCTGGACGTCGCACCGGGCGAAGTGGTGTGCCTCATCGGCCCGTCAGGTTCCGGCAAGTCCACCCTGCTGCGGTGCGTCAATCTGTTGGAGCAGCCGAATGAAGGCAGCGTCCACGTGGGCGGCTTCGATGCCACGGATGCCGACGTGGACATCGACAAGATGCGCCGCAAGGTGGGCATGGTGTTCCAGCAGTTCAACCTGTTTCCGCACCTGAACGCGCTGCGCAACTGCACGATCGCCCAGACCAAGGTGCTGAAGCGCCCGCAGGCAGAAGCCGACAAGATCGCCCGGGCCAATCTTGAGCGCGTGGGGCTCGGCCACCTCGCCGACCGGTTCCCGGACCAGCTCTCCGGCGGCCAGCAGCAGCGTGTGGCGATCGCCCGCGCGCTGAGCATGGACCCGGAGCTGATGCTTTTTGACGAGCCCACCTCCGCCCTCGACCCTGAGACGGTCGGCGACGTGCTCTCGGTCATGCGGAACCTGGCCAAGGAAGGCATGACCATGCTGGTGGTCACGCACGAGATGGGCTTCGCCCGCGAAGTCGCGGACCGCGTGGTGTTCATGGACGGCGGCGTAGTGGTCGAGGAGGGCGTGGCCGAGCAGGTCATCGGCTCCCCCACCCAAGGCCGCACCAAGGAATTCCTCCGCCGCGTGCTGGACCCGACCCACATCGAGATCGCCGAGTAGGCCACTCTTCGCTCCTGCGACGCGGGAACCGCCCTGCGACGCGCAAACGGTCCAGGGACGCTCATATCCGAGTGTCCCTGGGCCGTTTGCGCGTCCCAGCACCGTCTGCGCGTTACGCTGAGGAACGACGACGGCGCGGCACCCCGGCCGCCGACAGTTTCCGTTCAAGGTCACCAGGCAGCCAAAGGTCAGCCCACACCCATCGCACGACATTTCGGCCGGTGGCCCGGATTCGGTCCTCGCGTAGCTTCTCATCGACTACGACCTGCCCGGGCGTGCGACCGTTGAGATACTGAGGCTTCTGATACTTGGCAATGCCATCGAACTCTCCCACCGTCTGGCTACCCTCCCAGTAGAAGTCCGAGTAGCCCACGCGCCCTTTTGAATTTCGCACCTCATATTGCAGTGTCGGCGGGGCAAACCCGGACGTGTGAATGAGGCCGCGGCTATAGGACTCACCTGCGGAGTCTGCATTCTGGTCGGCGAATTCGATCGCCGTACGGACCCTTCGCTCCACTGCCGGGACGTATCGGCCGGGCAGCGCCGCGAGCAACTGCTCCTTGCAAACGGCCGGAAAACCCCGCTCGTTGTCTGGCTTGAGCACGTGATCCAATGGCACTAGTGCCTCAGCGAACGGAACGAACGCCGCGAGGTCCAGCACGGTGGTGATGCGAGAGGTGACCAGAAGCCCGTCCAGTTCCTCGACTTCAATCTTCCCGGGATCAACGAGATGCCGCCGCACGCCGGCCCGGGATCTGCCGCCGCCGTGGAACGTGGTGAGCGCATGAACCGGCTGTCCCCGCTGAATTGTAGGCACGCCCCACGGGGACGCGGCTGAGTGGTGGGAGAAGATGGTGGGCACCACGCACGTTTCTGCGGCAGCCTCGATCCGAAGCCTGTACCGCTCCGATCCTTGCAGCCCGTTCCAGTCCGCCGCATCGACGTAAACGCCCTGCCGGATGCGCACCAATCTGCCGGATTTGGCATCGGCGGACAGTGGGCGCGGGTTGGCACCGATCCGGGTCAGGTTCCTTGTCAAGATCAGCGGTGGAAGGGTCGTCATGCTGAGAGGATTCCACTGCACAGTGACCTGCTGAAAGTGCCGGCCGCCCCTATGTGCAAAAGTGTGGCTGGCGGACCATCTCCTGCCGGCCGAGGACACGGATCTGTCCTAGGGACGCCGACCCGGCTCGGGGACAGCGAAATTTGCGCGTCCCGGCACCGTATCCGCGTCGCCGGCCTAGCTGGCAAGCACCCCGGCCACGGCCGAACCCACCGCAGCCTTGATCCTGCCGTGCAGGGCACGGAGTTCATGCCGGTCCGTGCGCACCTCGATGATGGTGCGACCCGTGAACGGTGCCGCCAGCGCCTCGGCGAGTCCCGCCCTCGTACTCACCGAACAATGCCCGACGCCGTACGCCGCGGCGAGTGCCGCGATGTCCACCGAGTGCGGGGTGCCGAAGAGACGTTCGACGGCGTCCCCGTAGCCGCCGGACTCGGCGACGGCGCCGTGTTCCAGGAGGCTGAAGATGGCGCCGCCCGAGTCGTTGAGGACCACGATGCGCAGCTGCGGCTGTTCCTCGCCGGCGCCGAGGAAGAGACCGCCGGCGTCGTGCAGGAAGGTGACGTCGCCGAGCAGCAGGGTGGTTGCCTGGTGGCCGCCGAGGGCGATGCCGGTGGCGGTGGAAATGGTGCCGTCAATGCCGGCGAGGCCCCGGCTGGCGAAGACCGTGGCCGACGGCTCGGGTGCGGGCTGGCCGGCGAGGTCGACGTCGCGGATGCCGTTGGATGAACCGAGGACCAGCTGTCCGCGGGCGTGCTGCCAGACCAAGGAGCCGACGGCAGGACCGGTTGCGGCCTCTTCGGCGGAAAGTATGCCGTCGACGGCATGCTGGGCCGCGGCGCCCGCGAGCAGCCAGGCGTCGAGCCAGGCGGACGAGCCCCGGCCTGCGAACTCCGCAAGTTCGGCCAGGCTGGATATCGGCGTTTCCCGGCGCCGGCCCGGCTCGTACCAGGCGACCGGCACCGGCTCGTAGAGGGCTGCCGGGACGTCCGTCCGGGCCAGCAGCGCCGACACCGGCCGGGAAAGCGTGGGGCGCCCGAACACCACGGCACGCTCGATGGGCAGCGCCGAGTCCGGGCCGAAGTGCTCCAGCAGCAGGCGGTACGGTCCCACGGCGTTAGACCCGAAACGGGAGTTGGACGACGGCTCGGCCAGCAGCGGCAGTCCGTGGGCACGGGCAAAAGCCTCGGCGACCGGACCGGCGTCGTGCCCGGCAAGGACCACGGTGCGCCGCTCCGGGAGGTCGGCCGGGGCCGGATCGAGCGTCATGGTGAGCGGTTCGGTGCCGATCCGGAAGGTCCCGTGACCGCGCTGTTCGGGCAGCCGCTCCCCCGTCTCAGGCACCAAAGGATCACGGAAGGCGAGGTTGAGCTGCACCGGCCCCGGCGGTGTGTCCTCGAAGGCACCCGTCGCGGCGGCAAGCGATGTTTCCACCGCACGCTGCGGGCTCTGGCCGGCGGGAACGTCGACGGCGAAGCGGACGTGCTCGCCGAAGAGGTCCAACTGGACGGTGGTCTGGTTCGCGCCCGTGCCGCGCAACTCTTCCGGCCGGTCGGCCGAGACCACAATCAGCGGGACGGCGGCGTGGTTGGCCTCCATCACTGCAGGGAGGAGATTCCCGACAGCGGTTCCCGACGTCGTCAGCACAGCCACCGGCGCGCCGGTGGCCAGGGCCAGGCCGAGTGCTGTGAAGCCGGCCGAACGCTCATCGATGCGCACCAGCAGTTCAACCTTCCCCGCTGCCGAAGCCTCCGCCAGTGCGTAGGCCATGGGGGCGGACCGTGAGCCCGGGGCCACCACGACGTAGCGGATTCCGCCGGCGAGCAGCGTAGCGACGGCAATCCGTGCGGAAGCCATGGACGTCAGGGCGGGCTCGGGGTAGGCCGTGGAAGCTGCGGGCTGGGCAGCGCCGGCAGGGTCTGCAGGGGCGCCGATGGTGTTGGCGGACGGCTCAGTGGGTTCGTGCGAAGTCACCGAACCAGTCTGCCACCAACCGACGCTCCATCAGATCCTGCCGCCTAACCACAAACGCGTCCTCACATCCCGCCGCCCAACCGCCGGCGGATTCCAGCGGTCGTTGCAACACGCGTCCTAAGCTGCTGATTCTTCCAGAATTTGCTCGAGGGCTTGTGCGGG